>RFGJ01000437.1 GCA_003696665.1 Gammaproteobacteria bacterium
CCCGCGCACGGGTCCACCGACTACGAGGAATGCCTCGCCTGTCAGTAAAGGGTTGACAGCTTTTCTGCTTAAAGAGGATGGCTGGTCGGCACATAGCGAGACGGTTGATTGAGGTGATGCTCTATGGATACTCAGCCCACGCTGTTCGATGGGATGGAATGTCGTTTCAATCCGCCCCGCTACCCCTCAGGGCATGGCAAGTTCGGAGGATCCTTTCTTGACACAGTCCGCGCCTACAGGGAGTTCGGGCGAGAGACAATAGTCGAACAGCACGCTGGGATAACTTATTTTATCAACGAATTTTGGACAAAGCGGCAGCGGGCGGCCAATAGAATTCATGAAATTAGTTACCGTGCCTGCTTCAAGCCTCAACTTCCACGCTTTTTCATCAAGCACCTGACAGACGTGGGTGATCGCGTATATGATCCCTTTATGGGGCGTGGCACTACTCTAATCGAAGCAGCCCTGATGCAACGCGTGCCCATCGGGAATGACATCAATCCTCTCTCGCAAGCGCTCGTGGAACCACGTCTTGCTTGTCCACCCCTTAAAGAAATTGCAGAGCGCTTGGATGTTATTCCTTGGGAAGATTTCCAATCAATCAGCCACACGGAACTGCTTGTTTTCTACCATCCTACCGTTCTTGCAAAAATTGAGGGGCTGAGAAATTGGTTGATAGAAAGAGACCTGTCCGGAAAGCTGGACATGGTTGATAAATGGATTCGTATGGTTGCGATTAACCGGTTGACAGGACATTCCAAGGGTTTCTTTTCCGTCTATACCCTACCCCCAAATCAGGCCGTATCGATCGAGCGACAACGAAAAATCAATCAGAGGCTGAAGCAGACCCCTCCTGTTCGGGATGTCAAGGGAATCATTCTGCAAAAATCGAAAAGTCTCCTTTCACATGGAGGAGTGCAATGTTCCACTTTTCAGCTGCTGAGCGGTCGGGCCGAAGCCACTCCCGAGATTCCATCCAACAGTATTGCGCTTGTAGTCACATCTCCACCATTTCTCGACGTGGTTAACTATGAGCAGGACAACTGGCTGCGATGCTGGTTCATGGGGATCGACCCCAGCAGGGTTCCAATCGCACATCACCGATCAGTTGAAGGATGGCGCAATTTCGTGAGATCTGTTCTCCAAGAATTGGCACGTGTGGTTAAACCAGGTGGTCACGTGGCATTTGAAGTAGGTGAGGTGCGCGCCGGCAAGGTACTTCTCGAAAAGGAAGTGATAAAGGCGGCAGAAGGACTTCAACTTGAGCCATTAGGAGTAATCATTAATGACCAGACATTTACGAAGACCGCCAATTGCTGGGGTGTGACGAACAACACGGCTGGAACGAATACGAATCGTATCGTCTTGTTTAGAGTCGAAAGATGACAGAAAAAAATCATGATGCACGTCATTTGCAGGAGGCAATAGAAAATTTTTCTTGCCTGCCGAAGGATATTTATTTCGAGAATATTGTCCAATATATCTATGGCGTAGATGTCATTCCTTTTGATGTCAAAAATAAAGAGCTCTACGAATTGATGAAAAAAATATCATGTGCTATGAAGAATGTCTGCCTTGATATTAAGAAAAAGCCTCTTTACCGCCAGCGCCCAAACGAAATTGGCAATGCGATCGAACCCTTCGTTATCGCAGCTCTAAAAAATGTAGGACTTAACGCTGATATCCCACATACGCAGACAGGCAAGAAAAAATACGCGGGGTATCCTGATATTCGGATAGAGGGCGATCCTGCACCCGTCTATCTGGAAGTAAAAACGTATAACCTGAAGACTGTAGGATCTACGCAGAGATCATTTTATTTTTCGACTCCTCATGATGAACGCGACAAGAAAGTCACCGAAGACGCCTTTCATCTTCTAGTCGGGTTTGCAATGGAGCAGAATGAAGATGGGTATACCCCCATATCATATAAAATTTACGACTTGTATGGCCTGCGATGCAGTCTGAAGGCTGAGTTTCAATCGAACAATAAACAGCTTTACGAAGAAGACCGCCTCTTGTGGGAATGGACAGTCGACTCTGAAAACGGACCAAGAGAGGTGAGGTAACCGGCAATGCCTCTGCTTGAGGAACGGATCGCCTACAAGCCCTTCGAGTACCCCTGGGCCTATGAGGCCTGGCTGACCCAGCAGCGCATCCACTGGCTGCCCGAGGAGGTGCCGCTGGCCGACGACGTCCGCGACTGGCGGCAGACGCTC
>RFGJ01000438.1 GCA_003696665.1 Gammaproteobacteria bacterium
AAGCCGGCACAAAGGTCTTCTTCGAACATCACGTCGCAAGTACGCTCCGAGCGTTTGCTAACCCCATTTTTTCAGATTCACCTTGAACCCGCCTGAGCAATTGACTTCATCAGCGGGCTGAGTGCTCTTTTTACCCAAGCGATTTATTCACCCTCAAACACAAAAACTATGAACAAACAAATCACCCCCCGTCCCATGCACAACACGTCCAGGCTGCTGGATTATCTTTACCATGAAATGATCGTTTGCGCCACGGAAGGAATAGGGTATGTGGTGCTTGATGATGAGGAGCTCAAAGCAAATGAGATCGTCATTGGCGGTAAAAAAGTAAAGAGTTTTGGTTCGTGTAGCTATCTCGGTCTTGAGTTGGATCCCCGAATGAAAGCGGCCTCAATCAAGGCCATTGAGAAATACGGTACAGCTTTTTCCAGTTCCCGAGCCTACCTGTCCAGTCCTCTTTATGGAGAGTTGCAGGAACTCTTGGAGGCTATTTTCCAAAAGCCGGTCATAGCTACTCCTACGACCTCACTAGGACACATAGCTGCAATTCCCTCGCTCGTAGATCCTTCGGATGCTATAGTCTTGGATCATCAGGTTCATGCCAGTGTTCAGAATGCTGCAAAAATTGCCAAAGCAAATGGCACCCACGTGGAAATGGTTCGTCACAGCAATTTGGAAAACCTGGAGTGGAGAATCCAAAAGTTGACGTCGGAATTTAGGAATGTTTGGTATTTCGCTGATGGCGTTTACTCAATGTTTGGTGACTTGGCACCTTTTAAAGAGATTGAGTCATTACTGAACAAGTATGATAATTTGTATTTATATGTAGATGATGCTCATGGCATGAGTTGGTCGGGGCCACGAGGAAGTGGGACGGTATTAGCTGCGATTGAATTTCATCCAAAAATGGTGCTTGCAACTTCCATGGTCAAGGGGTTTGGAGGTGGCGGTGGCATTCTGGTCTTTCCAGATTCGCAGTTGCGTGACTTCATTAATTACACTGGTAGCACGCTCTTCTTTTCCGGTCCGATCCAAAATGGCAGCTTGGGGGCATGTGTATGTTCAGCGAAAATTCATTTGAGTCCTGAAATCAATGAGTTGCAGGAGAAATTGAAAGGGTTGTTGCGATTTACGCTTGATAGCTGTGATGCTATGGAGATTCCTCTTGCTGTTAAAGAGCTGACGCCCATCTTCTTTGTGCCGGTAAGTGATACCCGAACGGCATATCAAATTACGCGAAAAATGATAGAAAAGGGCTTCTTTTTGAATATCGCAGCTTATCCATCCGTCCCTGTAAAAAATGCTGGTCTGCGGTTTACCATTACCAACCACATGAGTGAGGGCAGTATCCTGGAGATGCTGGAAACGCTTCGGGAAGTGTACTATCAGACCTTGGCGGCAAACGGTGTGACGCTGGATGAGGTTTATGCTGCGTTCAAGCTTGAAAAGCCCGGTAAAAGCAAGATCACAGAGACACAATCTGTTTCTAATAACATGTGAATTAGGTACTTGCTTATTATGTCGCCCTGAGATTTTCCTAATGGTGGAGGCTCTCGGGGCGATTTTTTTTCTCTGGTTCACAAATTGGAAAGGAAATTGATAGCAAAAATGGTATAGGTTTTCTTGAATCAGAGAGGGGGCCAAATGAGGAAGAAACTGCTCGAATACATACATTCCTTTGTACCGAAAGATGATGAGGCCAATCCTGCCATTTACTGGCGGACAAGGATGTTGGTTTATCTTCATTTCTTTTTTCTTGTTGCAGTGATCATAATGGCACTGATCACTCTCTTTGCTATGCATGCCAATGATAATGTGCCATTTATCTTTGGTTTTGTTTTCCTTCCTTTTTCGTTGTATTTGCTTAAGCGCTATCAAAACCCCACATACTCTGGGAACTTGATAGTCTTGACGTGGTTTGCCATTCTAGTTCCTGCGGTATTTCAGACAGGTGGCTTTTACTCCGACAATTTGCTTTGGTTGCTCATTGCCCCCGTGGTAGCCATGCTTTTTGCAGGCAAAAAATCGGGATTCTGGTGGCTTGGGGGAGTAATAGGGGTTTGTGTGGTATTGTTTTTCTTGCATTTGGAAAATGATGATTTGTATAAATCTCAAATCGAAAATTTTACACCAGATTACTACTTGACTAGCTATGTATTGTTTGCTGTGGTCTTGCTTGGAGTGGTGTGGATATTTGAATATGGTCAGGAAAGTACAATCAAGGCCCTCGAAGAGCAGAAAAACCTCCTTGCCAAGCATCAGATGCATATCAAGAAGCAGATGGACGAGTTGCGGGCGGCCCAGCGCAAGATCGAGGAGACGAACAAGCAGCTGGAGCAGTTTGCC
>RFGJ01000439.1 GCA_003696665.1 Gammaproteobacteria bacterium
GGGTGCGTGTCACCTTCTTGAGAGGAAATTAGAGCAGGTTGTTGAGGTAAGCACAGCGGTGGGCTAACACCTTCGGCACATGCTCTGGTTTCCAACGTGCCCCCGAAATCTGTAATCGACGGTCAATCTGTTTGACGGTTGACTCTACAGCACCAGAACCAATCGAGCAAATGCCTTCACTCTGGTAATAATCGTAGTTGACGATCCGGTGCCGATGCTTCTGCAAATACTGACAGAAGCACTGCGCTTGATGCAGTTGACAGTCGTTAAATAACGCCAGCGTTTCATCCACCTTGCCCTGCCACAACAGCCGCCGAGCTTCTGCTAAACGGTTCAACGACCCCCCAATCTTCTCCAAGTTCTCCATCAAATGAAACCAATCGAGAATCTCCCGTCGCTCCACGGCATCTGGCAGTTGAGCAAATAAATTCCAAATTCCATCGTGACCATCGCCCAAGCAGGTTAGACAAGCAGCAAGCGGTTGATGGTTGAGCCACTCAAGCAGCGCTGCATTGTCGTCGAACCAAGCGGCGCGAACTCCCATTGGAGCCAGATGAATCGCTTTATACTGCTTCCACAAGGGTTTCTGCCCCGACTCCACAATCAGTCGCACCGTTCCGCCATCGAGGCTGGCTTCTGATACTGACTCGTCAACGCTGGGTGTTTCAAATGTTTGGCGTTGAACTAGCCGCTGTTGCGTTTTGGCGCTAACGGCGATTCCGGTGAACAGTTCCACATCTTGAGCTGCATGTTGATACGATACATTGGCACTCACCCGCAAACAACATCGCTCCAGCATGGGACTCACCTGGCTACCCGTTTTCACTCCCAGTCGTTGGGCTTGCTCGCTTGTCACGCTTAAGCGTCCGAGAATACTCTTCAGCGTCCGTTGGTAGCCATCAGTTGTGCCAGTCGCTGCTGCAATAAAAAAACTCCCAGTTGCGGCAACACCGCTTGTTGCGTGTGGGTTCGGATAGCTTGCTCAATGCCTTCTAGCGTTTGCAGTTGTTCAGCGGACGTGTTGCGATACAAAATGCCGGCAATTGTTTCAACACACTGTTGCAGTTGAGCTTCGTCTTCAGGAGTCATGGTCTTGGTAGATAGTTCTAGGTCTTCTCCAGCCTAATTTTTCTACCAAGAAGGTGACACGCACCC
>RFGJ01000440.1 GCA_003696665.1 Gammaproteobacteria bacterium
CCAGACACGACAATGGTCGGCACCTCAATGTCATTGGCGCTCATCGCCTTCAATGTCTGGTAGCCATCCATTTCGGGCATGGTGAGGTCTAAAAACATCAGATCGATGTCTTCTGCTTCCAAAATGGCGAGCGCTTCCCGTCCATTGGCAGCAAACTGAACATCGGTCGCCAAACCTTCTGGTAACGCTCGGGCAAGTTGTTTCCGGGCAAAGCCAGAGTCATCGCAAATCAATACTCGCGCCATAACAGCCAACACCTAGGTAAAAGTTAGGGTTATGTCATACAGTAAAGTGCAAGATCACGATAACCGCAAGATCGACAAGCAATTAATCCACCGGCGGTGATTGCAGGACAAACGGGTGGGAAATCCAATAATAAAGACCATCGTTTGCCGGTGCAGTACAGTTGTATCGAAAACGCGGGCCGACAAATGGTCGCGTTGTCTGGGCAAGCACTTCCATGCCATTTGATGTCATGGCGATCTTTGTCGGAATGGCGCCGACACCGCTCGCATAACATTGTACCCGAAGGCGCGTAGTCACATAGAACTTCAATTCGGGCATCGTTTCCGAGACAAAACTTTCACTTGACCAGAACTGACCATCTACGGGCATCGGTAACGTTCTGAGTTTTTCACGGAATGAGGCATGTGAAACATAGCGATTGAGTGGAAACCGTGGCAATGCCTGCCAATCCGGTTGCCAAGGCAAAGGGCCCGAGTGTTGACCAAAGGCTATCCACCCGTTGTTCCGGGCCAGACGCTTCAATGCCAGTGAGTATTCACCGTAAGGATACGCGAGAATCGACGGTTTCTGTCCGGTATGCTTTGCAAGCAACACCATGGAACGCATCACATCGTCCTTCACCCATTTGGGTCCCTTGTCTCGCAATGCGTGAGCAAGATGTGCGTGCGCATGTGAGTGACTGGCGAAAAACACACCCTGGCGTGCCAAACGTCGAATTTGCGGCCAAGACAAATACAACCCGGGTTGGTCGCGAATATGGCTTGTTGGCACAAACACCGTGGCGGGCAAGCCCTTCTGGCTCAAAATTGGCCAAGCATGCGTCAAAAAATTTTGGTA
>RFGJ01000441.1 GCA_003696665.1 Gammaproteobacteria bacterium
CATGTCCCGTGGGTTGGTGATCAGCAAATTGTGACCACCCAGACTCATAAACGTGAGACAGTTCGCCGTCAACGAAAAAATATGGTAGAGCGGAAGCGCGGTCACGATAAGCTCACGCCCCCGTTCGCAAGCATTGCCAATCCACGCCTGCGCCTGTAGGACATTGGCCACCATATTGCGATGTGTCAACATCGCGCCCTTTGCCACCCCTGTTGTTCCCCCGGTGTATTGCAAAAAAGCAATGTCATCGCCGGTCAAGGCCACGTTACGATGTGACTTTCTTTCGCCAATACTGAGCGCTGCCCGTAAAGTACATGCCTGTGGCAGGCGGTAATGTGGCACCATCTTTTTTACATGCCGAACCACAAAATTGACGAGCATCCGCTTCCACCAAGGGAAAAGATCCCCAACTTCAGTCACCACCACATGGCGAACAGGGGTTTCTTCGATGACTTCCTGCAAGGTGCTGGCAAAATTGGCAACAATAACAATGGCTTTAGCGCCAGCATCGTTGAGTTGATGATGTAACTCTCGCGAAGTGTACAACGGATTCACATTCACAGCCGTCAAACCGGCGCGCAAAATGCCGAACAATGTCACGGGGTACTGCAACAAGTTCGGCATCATCAACGCGACGCGCTCACCCTTTTCAAGCCCCAACTCGTTTTGCAAGTAGGAGGCAAAATTCGCGCTTAGCCGATCGAGCTCATCAAAAGTCAATGTCACGCCCATATTGGTGAACGCGGGAAGTTCCCGGTAGTCGTCTACAAATTGCTCGAACATGTCGACTACGGAAGCGTACTGATCCGGGTTGATTTCAGCAGGCACCCCGGCTGGATAACTATTCAACCAAATTTTTTCCATAACAGTACCGTGAATGATTTTTCGTTAAGAATGTTATTTCTTTGCAAGCTGCCCCAACGTTAAACGAAAAAGGTTTGCTCGTCAAAACCCACCTGTCCAACCTTTTGATTTTGTATAAACTCGACACACAGCTAAACTTTTTACGAGATGTTTAGCGAAATAAAGAGGTTGGCGTGCAGGCACTGTTGCAAGAGCTTACCGTTTTGGTTGTTGAACCCTCAATACCACAACGCAAAATCATCGTCCGTTCACTTGATCAGGCAGGCGTGGGTGAGGTTCGCTGTGTAGATAACGGCAGCGAAGCGTTCTCTGTCGCAAACCAAACACTGCCAGAGCTGATTGTCAGCAGTATGTATTTACCTGACATGAGCGGTGCCGATCTTGTCCATAAACTTCGGGAAAATCCAAACACCGCCGATATCCCTTTTATGTTGATTTCGAGCGAAACACGTTTCGAAATGCTCGATCCCGTGCGCCAGGCAGGTGTTGTCGCCATTTTGCCAAAGCCTTTTGAACCAGCCCAGCTTGAACAGGCATTACGAACAACAGCCACCTACCTTGAGCCAGAAACCTTGGCTTTGGAAAACTACGATATTGCCAACATGAATGTCTTGCTCGTTGATGACAGTCGCTTATCTCGCCGTCACTTGAAGCGAGTGATTCTAGATCTCGGCTTCCACCGTGTCGATGAAGCTGAAAATGGCCAAGAAGGTATCTCGCTGCTCAAGCAAAAACACTACGACTTGGTGGTGACCGATCTCAACATGCCAGTCATGGATGGACAAGCCCTCGTAGAACACATCCGCGCCACTGACAAACTGAAAGACATACCGGTGCTCATGGTCACCAGTGAGGAAAACCAAGCGCGCTTGGCCAACGTGGAAAAATCTGGCGTGTCGGCGTTGTGTGATAAACCGTTTGAACCGATTTCAGTCAAACGTCTTTTGGAAAATGTGCTTGCCACCAGTCGGCAATAGCTTGGCCAACAATTTCCGGATACTCCATATGACAGTGATGCCCACCGGGAACAGAAAAAAGCTGACCGTGATGGAGACAACGCCAACGCCTATCAATATCAGTCCCTGTGCGGGCAAAACCGCTCTCCGCCTTGAACACTGCTACCGGGCAACGAATACGACGCAAGAAAACTTGGACTTGGGACTCGGTCATCCGAACAGGTGTCCGCCAGCGCAACCGGGGATCCGTACGCCACTGCCAGCCGCCATCCACCTTCTTTAAATTGCGTCGAACAAGCGGCGCCACAATGTCATACGCAGGACCGGCTCGATCCGCGCGCAAGCGGATAGCCTCATCCGGAGAAGCGAATAGTCGCGGCGAGCGCCCAGCGCGTAGCCTTTCTGTCACATGCTCGGCCAGTCGCTCGGGCCCAGTTTTAGGAAGCGAAACCAATGGCCCTAACGCCTCAATACTGACCAGCGAGCATACACGCTCTGGGAAGCTGGCCGCTAGCAGCGCACCGATGGCGGCCCCCATCGAGTGGCCGATCAAGTGACATTTGGGCCAACCGAAGTGTTCAATCACGGCCATCGCGTCCGTCACACCATCAATAAAGTGATAGGCCACGCCTTGTGGTCGCCAATCAGAATGACCGTGCCCTGGGAAGTCCATTCCGACCATGTTAAGAGGATGCGCACTCTGTTGGATGGCACGGGCCAATGGTGTGAAGCTTTCCAAATTGTCAAGCCAACCGTGCAAACATAGTACGGGAACCTCTCGTGTTGCCTCCCCATATTGCCGTAACGCGATCGTGCCCACTGGTGACGCGATTTTGAAGTCTGAAATTTGCGGTTCCTGAGTCATCATCTATCATTTACATTAAATGGTTCTTCGGGACACGTTCATGTTTGAGTACGAACCGACCTTTTCCACTGACGATCTGTTAAACGTTTCTGAGGTGATTGTACTATCGGAAATCGAGAGACTCCGTCAAGAAAATCATCCTGATTTGCCTCAAACTGACATTGGTCTACAAGACGTGGCCGCGATTGCGTTGAACAATATGCCGCCGAAATACATTTGTAGTCCCATCGACAAGGCCAGCCCGGGCGAAGAGCTCAGAAAAGAAATGGACGATTTGCGACGCTACGCGCGTCGGCAAATCCTCAAGGCCATCAAACGTGTCAAAGCTCATCCACACGACTGACGAACATTGATTGGGGCGCTGCTGGCACCCCAATCACGCTTTATTATCAGGATTCCGGACGCAGATGCGGGAAGAGCAGAACATCACGAATCGTTTGACAATCTGTCAGTAACATCACTAGTCGATCGATGCCTATCCCTTCTCCTGCTGTGGGCGGCAGGCCGTATTCGAGGGCACGAATGTAATCTGCGTCATAATGCATGGCTTCATCATCCCCCGCTTCCTTGGCTTCTACTTGGGCGCGGAAACGTGCGGCCTGATCATCCGGATCATTCAGTTCCGAAAAGCCATTGGCCACTTCCCGACCACCAATATACAACTCGAACCGATCAGCCACCTCCGGATTTTCATCGTTGCGCCGCGACAATGGCGACACCTCGATGGGGTATTCCGTGACAAACGTGGGCTGGATCAGTTTGTGTTCCACAGAGGCCTCAAAAATTTCCATTTGAATGCGGCCGAGCCCCCAATTTGCTTCGACCTGAACCCCCATCTTCTCAGCAATCTCAGCCGCTTGTTTTCTGTCCATTAGCTGCGCTCGACTAATATCCGGGTTATGTTTCAAAATGCCGTCAAGCACCGATATACGTTCAAATGGCTTGCCAAAATCGTAATCAACCCCGCCACTATTAAACCGCGTTTCTCCGAAAATTTCTAAGGCTACGGCTCGGAGCATCGACTCTGTAAAATCCATGAGATCGCGATAGTCAGCATATGCCCAGTAAAACTCAAGCATCGTGAACTCTGGATTATGCCGGGTGGACAACCCTTCATTGCGAAAATTACGGTTAATCTCGTAGACTTTTTCAAAGCCTCCGACAACAAGACGCTTCAAATAGAGCTCTGGGGCAATACGCAAATACAGCGGCATGTCCAAAGCATTGTGATGCGTCACAAAAGGCCGTGCCGTCGCTCCCCCTGGAATTGGATGCATCATTGGCGTTTCCACTTCAAGAAAACCATGTTCATCCAGAAAACGCCGAATGGCTTGAATGATGCGCGACCTCAGTAAAAACCGTTTACGTGACGCTAGGTTGACGATCAAATCGACATAGCGCATCCGATAGCGCTGTTCCTGATCAGTCAAGCCAAGCCACTTGTTAGGCAGCGGCCGCAGTGACTTGGTCAACAGTTCGATGCGTTCTACCCGAACGGAGAGCTCACCGGTTTTCGTCTTAAAGACTGTTCCCTCGACGCCGACAATGTCGCCAATGTCCCAATGCTTAAACGCTTCGTACCGTTCGCCAAGCGTATCTCGCTTTAAAAAAATCTGGATACGCCCAGACATATCCTGGATATGGGCAAAACTTGCCTTACCCATAATCCGCCGTGTCATGATCCTTCCTGCGATGCGCACGCGATAGCCTTGCGAATCCACAGTCTCTTTATCAAGCGCATCAAATCGCTCATGCAGCTCAGCCGCCAAATGATCTCGCTTGAAGTGGTTGGGATAGGCATTACCAGCTTCCCGCAACTTCTGTAATTTTTCACGTCGTTGCTGGATCAGGCTGTTAATGTCTTCCGCCGTCATCGGCGTGTCTTGTTCTTTCATATTTCGCCCCTACTCACCATCGCTTAGAGCCCTGCCTTGAGGCTGGCCTCAATAAACTGATCCAAGTCGCCGTCAAGCACCGCCTGAGTGTTGCTCGTCTCAACCCCCGTACGCAAGTCCTTGATACGCGACTGATCCAATACGTACGACCGGATCTGATTACCCCAGCCGATGTCCGCCTTTTCCGATTCCAAGGCCTGTTGTTGTTCCCGCTTTTTTTGTAATTCAAGCTCATACAACTTCGCCTTGAGTTGGGACATCGCTTGCGCCTTGTTCTTGTGCTGAGAACGGTCATTTTGGCACTGTACAACGATTCCCGTCGGAATATGCGTAATTCGGACCGCTGAGTCCGTCCGGTTAACGTGCTGTCCACCCGCACCGCTGGCCCGATAAGTATCAATGCGTAAATCCGCTGGGTTGATTTCAATTTCTATGCTGTCGTCAACTTCGGGATAAACAAATACCGACGCAAAAGATGTATGGCGACGATTACCCGAATCAAAGGGTGACTTCCGTACCAGACGGTGCACTCCAGTTTCGGTCCGTAACCAACCATAGGCATAATCGCCCTCAACACGGACAGTGGCACTCTTGATACCAGCCACCTCGCCTTCCGACAGCTCGATAATTTCGGTTTTGAAACCATGACTGTCCGCCCAGCGCAAATATTGGCGCAGCAACATATTCGCCCAATCCTGGGCTTCTGTACCGCCAGACCCCGCCTGAATATCGACAAACGCGTTCGCATGATCCATTTCGCCAGAAAACATTCGACGAAATTCTAATTCGGCGACTTGCTTTTCATAACGACCAAGCTCACTCTGCACATCGGCCACAGCATCCATGTCGTCTTCTTCAACGGCCATCTCCAGGAGTTCAGCCAGATCTTTCAGGCCATCTGTCACCTCACGAATGGTGCCAACGACCGTTTCCAGCGAGACGCGCTCTTTTCCAAGACTTTGGGCACGTTCCGGGTCATTCCACACGTCAGGGTCTTCAAGTTCTTTTTCTACCTCTTCCAACCGCTCAGCTTTGCTATCGAAGTCAAAGATACCCCCTCAGCGCATCCACTCGCGCTTGTAAGTCTCTGATTTTTTCTCGGATCGGATTAATTTCCACCGTCATTGACTCCTTTGTCATGAAAGGGCGCTTATTGTAACCAAGCCTTGATTATCTGATAAAGCCTTTTGGCCCGAATCAAGCGCGCCATGTTCAATCAGAAGTTGTAATCGTGTGTCATGTCGATAGCGATTCACCTGCACACGAAAAAATAGATGCAACGACGCGCCAACAGCCAACTCTGCAGGCACCACACCGTCCGAGGCACTGCCAAACCAAATCGCCTCGACTGTTTTACCTGATTCGGTCATTAGGCGCATTTTTAGGTGCTGACCGCCAACGACTTGGCTGTGCTGAAGGATAAACATATGCTCAAACAGCGGCTCCGGAAAGCCCTGCCCCCAAGGAACATTTTCCAAGGCCAGAGCGACATCCAATGTCATCCAACGTTCATCCAACCAACCATCGGACACGACCTCATGACGAGGCAACTGGCCGCCGCAATAGTCGCGCACAGCCTGGTCAACCGCTTTGGTAAAGGCGTCAAACTGCGCTTTTGGTAACGTCAGGCCTGCCGCCATGGCATGGCCACCAAACTTTTGAATCATGCCCGGATAGCGTGCATCGACCATGGCCAGCACATCACGAATATGGATGCCAGCGATAGACCGTCCTGAACCTTTGAGGTGGGTTCCATGTTCATCCGGCGCAAAAGCAAAGGCAGGGCGATGAAAGCGCTCCTTAATCCGAGACGCGACCAATCCGACCAGCCCTTCGTGCCACGAGTCATCTGCCAGACACAAAACATGTGCAGACTCAGCGTCACTAATATGCGCTAATGTCTCAGCCACATGGCTTTCAGCCTGACGGCGCATATCTCGCTCAAGGCTTTGTCGAGCGAGGTTCAATTCGTTGAGCAGATGTGCCAGTCGCTCAGCTTCCGACTGCGATTCCGCCAACAAACAATGAATGCCTATTGACATATCATCCAAACGTCCCGCAGCGTTTAAGCGAGGTGCCAGCCGAAATGCCAAGTCACTGGTTCGCAGATGCGCTATGTCACATCCGGAAATCGCACACAGCGCCTGAATGCCCGGCCGTGCCCGGCCATGGCGAATTAGTTGCAAACCGTAATGCACAAGGCGTCGATTATTGCTGTCTAATGGCACCACATCAGCGACCGTCCCCAACGCCACCAAATCTAACCACTCTGACAACCGTGGTGCTTCTCGCTCAACAAACCAACCAACGGAAGTCAAATAGGCGCGAACTGCCGCAAGGACATAAAAAGCAACGCCGACCCCTGCCAAAGCCTTACTGGGGAACGGGTCACCAGGGACATTCGGATTGACAATGGCGGATGCCTCAGGCAACTGTTCTCCTGGTAAGTGATGATCGGTAATGACAACATCAATGCCATGCGCGCGAGCCAGTGCCACGCCTTCCACGCTGCTGATGCCATTATCTACCGTAATAATCAGGTCCGGTTTTCGCGACAGCGCTTCCTGAACCAGGGCGGCCGACAGACCATAACCAAACCGGAATCTATCTGGCACAAGAAAATTGATCTTCTTGGCACCGAAGCATCGAAGTACGCTCACCATCAGCGCCGTACTGGTTGCGCCGTCGGCATCATAGTCACCAACGATGAGAATGTTACGTTCGTGGATCAGGGCCTCTCCGATCTTTGCCGCAGCCTGTTCTATTTGATTCAAGTGTTGATAAGGAATAAGGTGACGCAGTGAAAAATCTGCCTCCATCTGACTTTGGACGCCACGTGCAGCCATCAGTTGACCAAGCAAAGGGTGCCCCGTCCAGCCTTCGGGTAATTTGTTTAACCCCCTTCGCCTGATGACCATGGAACGCTTCATTTTTGCCACCAGCGCTTGCATGCCCCGATCACTCGACCGAACCACGAATATTGGCTCCGGCCGAGACGATACGCATGACCATCTCCTGCCAATAATACAACTTCTTCAATTAAGCCCGACTTGATGGATTTCGTTATCTCCGCCAGAAAGCGACGCTCAAAATCAAGCACATATTGTTGCCATTCAGCGATCAGACCTTGTCGTCGGAGCCAGAACAAATGTGTTAAGACCATATGGACCTGCTCATACTTCAATAGCTGCGCCACTTCAGGCATCCCCGTTTCTTTCAACACGTCCGCCTGGGATGTGTTGGCCACCATGCCTCGAATCATCGCGCTGTCCGAAATGACAAGGTCCGCCTCGACTGAACGTGGTGTTCGATTTTTTTGATAGGCCCATAGATAAATGGCATTGACTGGCGCACTGCCCCTTGCATGACGTGCTTGATTGACCGGGTGTTCAAACAACAACATTTGAAGTTCAGTCAAACGCCTCTGCCAAGCTGCAGCGTCCGCCCCACGCGGGAAATAATCTGTCTGATCCATGAGCAAAGCCTCTGGCAACGGTGTGAGCGTTAAAGCTGGCGCACTCGGAATCGAAAGGTACCCGCTCCATGCAGAAATCGGATACCACCTTATTCCCTCTGGCATTAACAGTGCATTGATATCATTTGCCAGAGCTTTCAATTCATCATCGGTCAGGCCGAGATGGCGATTGCCGAGCAAGTAGACCGCCAAAGCATCAGGCCGACACTCCACCAAGTCCGCCCGTAGCCAGGCGTGCTTTTCTGCATCAGGCAAGTGATGGGCTAGCGCACCGTAATACGCGTCCGCCGCATTACCAATACCATAAGAAGCCAACTGTGGAACGCTGTCGCATGAAATTCGGTCGGCCACACTCAGCCACTCGTCCAACACGGGCGTTTCAATACTGGATATTGGGTGCGGAATATCTGGTCGATACGGGGGTTCCAGTAACCCTGGAAGCTCGATCAATAGTCTGGCCAAGCGAATCTCCTTTGTCCTGAATCGGGTATGGGATACTGACTGATAATAAGTCGTGCTACACTAGCATTCCAAGCAACCCGCAGGCAACCTATCGCCATGCTACTGAGCCAAGATCTCAATCACGGCAAATACATTATTCAACGCGTTGACGAAGATGGTTTTGTGATTAACGAGACCAAGTAC
>RFGJ01000442.1 GCA_003696665.1 Gammaproteobacteria bacterium
GCTATGATGGAACAACGCTGGACTTCCACGAGCTGCCTGACCAGAAAGGCAATTTCTTCAAATGTCGTGAAATGGTCAATTTGTTCGAAAATATAATGGGTCTCGTCAAATTGTGCGCAACTCATTTTGTTGGTTCGTTGTAGCCGCCAACGAAAACGCTGTTCTGTTTCGTCAAGAAGCAATAACCCAACTTTTTGTTGTTTATTGCGTAAGGAGGCTGCGACAGCGAATGCGAAAGTTGACTTCCCAGAGCAAGGATTGCCGGTGATGACAGTGAGACTCCCTTGGTAGATGCCACCGCCGAGCACATCGTCAATAGGCTTAATCGTAGTCGCTACTAATTCCGGTTGGTAGGGTCGCTCCTTAGAAAAATGGTCTATGTCCAAAAGCATACGAATACCGGTGTCTGTGATGACGAAGGCATGGTCACCACGGCAGTAGGCGCCCGCTCTGTTCTTTTCTATGCTTAGGTAGTGAACGCCGGATGTATGGGTAAGCGTAAGGCAGCTGTCAGCGGCAAAGGCAAACTCCTAATCCTTTGACTGATCGGTCATTTCTGAGGCAAAAATCGCCGTCGCGCCGTGACTACGGAGAAAACGTATCAAGGCAACAATTTGACGACGATACTGACACAGATCTGAGTACAGATATCGGGAAAGAGAAAAGCCATCAATAAAAACCCTTCTGGGCTTTTTGTTTTCAATGTTTTCCACGATGCTACGCTTGATGGGCCGTTTCTCAATATCATCAGGGATGAATATTTCATAGGGCGCATTGTCTGCCAAACGATCGGGTGTTGGTGTTAAATCAAGAAATGCCGCTTTGCTGATATCAATGTCTAGCCCATTCGCGTATTGCCTTATTTTGTCCTCTGGCGCGGCAAAAGATATAATGAGTGCTGGGTCGTTTGTCCTCATCGCGGCAGCTATGAAGTGCAGCCCAAATATCGTTTTCCCAGATCCTGGTCCGCCTCGAATGATAACAGAGCTCCCATATCTCAACCCGCCGCAGAGCAACTCGTCGAGTTCGAGGCCCCTGTCGTGACTACTTGAGTGTTCATCGCATCCTAAAAGTGCTGGTAACTGGGAATTTGTGAGAAACTACCATCTACAAAGGATAGAACAGTTTTTGAGTTGGCAAGGTGTATTATTCGATGATGTGAAAAAGGATTGTGCCTCGCATTAAAAATGCAAGGCACATGTATTGAGATCACTCGGCAATTGGATAATTTGGGTAGTTGAATTTGAGGGTCAGTCTGGCGTGTTCTGCTTGTTCGTCCAAGCCGAGTTGCTTGTAGGCGGAATACAGCATGGCCAAGGCTGCTGGGGTGACCGATGTGCGCGGATAA
>RFGJ01000443.1 GCA_003696665.1 Gammaproteobacteria bacterium
CCCCACACGCTGTCCAGCTCCAGCCGCAGCGCCGCGTGCTCGTACGGCCCGATGTCCACCGCCGCGCCCTGCACCCGCGCCTCACCGTCCAGGTCGGTGGCCAGACCCAACTGCTGCACCACAGCCGTATAGCCCGCATCGCGCAGCGGCGAGCACGGCAACAGGTGAAAATCGCCACCGACCGAATCCACGAAACCTGCCTCCCCGCCCACGATGTTGCCAGGACCCCACTCCAATACCTCGCTCACACCCGTCGTGTCTCCTACGTAGCAGTGCGTCAGGTGGTAGGGAAGGGTATCAAAAGCACTCAATCGTGGGAGGATAGAGGTGTTATAAAACCTGACAGGCACAATGGAATCAAATTTTAAAATATCATGTGAAAAACCATCAAATAAACTATTCACAATCTGAATATCCAAATCGTCCATTAATGGCACCTTGCCAACATTCATAAACGCTCCTGAATAAATAGAGCTATCCCATAACACATGCAAATTACTCATCTTTACAAACAAATGATTATCATCATCAAATCCCACCAAACCCAGCACCGATACGACAGCCCCATCATTCAACATATTTCCACCATTCAACATTATTCCATTAAACGTCAATTCATTACAATGAAACCCCAACCCCATTTTATTCACATTATCACCTATACGTATGTTTTTCACGACCAGCTCCTGAGTGCCCACCGAAGCAATGTTAGAATAATAATTATCCAGTTTTATTTTTTCCAAAATAAAAAGAGCAGGTGGGCCAACATAAGGCAATACATTGTCTAATAAAACCAAATTCTTCAATGGGAAAAAACCTTCGAACACAGAATTTCTAAATGTCACATTTTGAATGGAAGATCCAGAATTCACAATAAATATCATAACATATTCATCCGGGCCAGGTATCGAAACTTCCAGCTCACTGTTAAAAAAACAGCTATCAACAAGAAGACTGCTGGATTCATCACTTCTTGACCCAAACCACATCATGGTCGAGCCCGTCCCCTGCGTCGTCCAGTTATTTTCGAACACGCAGTCCACGATCTCGAACCGGTCGATGCCCGGGCCCTCTTCGTAGTAAAGTGCACCTCCCTGGTGGTAGGCGTAATTGCCGATAAACCGGCATTGCCACAAGTCATTGACCGTCTCTTCGAAGCTGCCACCATTGCGATACAGTCCCCCGGCTCGCGAAGCCGCGCGGTTGTTCCTGAACGTGCAGTTGTAAAACCGGGGCGCTACTGAACCGTAGTTCCTCCCCGTCACCATCACCCCGCCCCCG
>RFGJ01000444.1 GCA_003696665.1 Gammaproteobacteria bacterium
GATGTCTCCTCCATTCGACGTTTTTCTGAGTATACGGGGCCATGCCGGGAGAGTAAAGATCGGTTCAGCGTGTCACCGCGGACAGACTTGACAAACCGCCATTCATGGCTCTGTTGGCCGTAGAAGAGGCGGATAACGCGAAAAGCAAAGCAGCGAGAACGCCTTCGGCCTGCGCGTAGCGAGAAAGAAAAAAGCAACGCTGCGTGAACGCCTTCGGCTGCGCGAATGTTCGCGCCATGCGCCACGTCGATTTTTGCCTTTTCGCGCCACTCGCCACCCGTTACGCGCCACGTCGTTTTTCTTTTCACACGGTGGAAATTGTTATTGCCACTTTGATGCTAATCTGGCAAAAAATATTACCAGATAGCATGTCGCCCAGAAAATGGATGCCGGAGGCCTCTCAATGATTGACAAGCTAAAAGAAATCATCCTCGATTTTCAGGAGGTTGAACATCCGACGGGGGTGCCCAGGCGGGTTGTTGTTTCAAATGTGCCGGGCAAGGCCACGGTTTGCATCGGCGTGCGCCGCAGCGGCAAATCGACTTTCATGTTCCAGCTTATGAAGAAGCTGCAGGATTCAGGCGTTTCGCGTCAGAATATCCTCTATCTGAACTTTTTCGATGATCGTCTGCACCGCCTGCAACACGATAACCTTGGCGTGATTCTGGAGGCCTACTTCTCACTTTATCCGGAAAAAAAGAATGTCGAGAAGGTTTATTGTTTTTTCGATGAGATCCAGGTCGTACCTGGCTGGGAGCTCTTTGTTGATCGTTTGATGCGCATGGAAAAGTGCGAGGTGTACCTGACCGGGTCGTCAGCTCAGATGCTTTCACGGGAGATCGCAACCCAGATGCGCGGCCGGGCACTCACATGGGAGATGTTCCCGTTCTCATTCCAGGAGTTTCTCGACTACAAGGGGATCGAGAGTGACGGTCCTCTCTCGACCAAAAAGCGTCTGACTATCCAGAAGGCATTCGATGAATACTGGGAAACCGGCGGGTTCCCAGAGGTTGCAGGCCTTGACCGTAGGCTGCGAATCAAGATCCACCAGGAATATTTCAACGCCATGTTGTTCCGGGACCTCGTTGAACGCCATGATATCTCTCATCCCAAGGCGGTCACAGACCTGGCGCATTGGCTGGTGGACAATACAGCTTCCCTCTATTCCATCAACAACCTGACCGGCTATCTGAAATCCCTGGGCCACAAAGTGCCGAAATCTGCTGTTTCCGATTATCTCGAATGGTTCGAGGATGCCTACGTTCTGTTTACTGTGCGCATCTTTGACGCTTCGCTGGTCCGGGCGAAGACCAACCCCAAAAAGATATACTGCGTCGATAACGCACTGGTGACGTCGATCACCTCTGGCATTCTGGTCAACTCAGGTCATCTCCTTGAGAATCTGGTATTCACTGCACTGCGCCGGGTCACACCGGACATTTTTTATTACAAGACCAGGACGGGGCTGGAGGTTGATTTTATTACCGGACGGCAAGGCCCGTCCCGCATGCTTGTTCAGGTTTGTGAATCGATGGCCGACCAGAAAACCCGCAAGCGGGAAACAACCGCGCTGGCCGAGGCGATGGCTGAAATGAAACTGTCGCACGGTATTGTCGTGACGCGTAACGAGGAAGAGCAAATACAGGTCGATTCCGGAACAATTGATGTGCTACCCGCCTGGCGGTTTCTGCTGAACATGAGCTCTCAAACTGCGGAATAATTGGTTTTCGGGGTCGGACCACAGCAAGTTGAAAAGCAACGTAGCGAAAACGCCTTCGACTGCGCGAACGGCCTTTGGCCTGCGCGTAGCGAGAAAGATCGCGCCACGCGACGCCAATGCATCGCAGAAGTCCGAAGTCAGACGTCGGAACGCTTCGCTGTCAGAGGGCCAACTCTGCGCGTTGGAGAACCCAGATGTCAGAACGCTTCGCTATCTGATGTCAGAAATTGTTTTTCCGACTTCCGACATCTGACATCCGACTGCTCGCAGGTCTCCTGCCGTTCGCGCCACCCGTTACTTCGATTTTTTTTCATTTTTTTTTCGTCTCCCCGGCAAAATTTGAGATTTTTGTGAGATTTCATCTTTACAATGTCGCCCGTATCAGCGGGCTTTGCCCCGTCCGGATGTGAAAGTGTCCCGCCAGGAGGGACGACAAGCGTAGTCAAATCGAAAGA
>RFGJ01000445.1 GCA_003696665.1 Gammaproteobacteria bacterium
TTGTGATCGAGTGCAGCGACAGACACGACAGCATCATAGGAAGCGGGATACGAGTTACGGTTATTCCCATCGTTCCCAGCCGCTGCAATGCTGAGTACGCCCTGTGCAGCCAAGTCAGCAAAAGCGCGCGCTTCCGTTCGGCTTTTCATGCTACCGCCAAAGCTCATGTTGATCACTTTCGCCCCATTATCAACACAGGTCGTTGCCGCAGCCACTAGAGAAGATGAATAACCTCAACCACTTTCATTAAATACTTTGACGATATGCAATGGGATAGCACCATTGGCATTCACACCGACCACACCCTTACCGTTGCCACCGAGCGCTGCAATGGTGCCAGCCACATGCGTCCCGTGTGGCCCGCCGTGTTCATACCAATTCCCTGTCCCGGGCTCATTACTTCCGGTGATATTGTTCCAATTAAAATCGGTCGCACTGGTATCAAGACCAGAATCGATGATACAAACCTTGATGCCTGAACCTGCGACATAATCCAACTGATCAGCCTGCACCATGGGAATGCCATAAGGCACCACTTCTGTTTTCATTGGATCACCAGCCGTATCCGAATAACTCATCGGGTAGCGCTTGGCATCAAGCTCGACATACTCCACATTCGGGTTATTGGCCAACGCCTGCACGGCCTTGGCTGGCAAATACACTGCTTTGGCGTCAAACCGATCGAGGCTGAGCGCCACTTTACCGCCTGCCGCACGAATTGCCGACTGTACAGCGGCCCCGTGGCCTGGCTTGAATTTAACAATATACCGCTCTTCGCTTTGAGTGGTCGCCGCAACACTCACAGCCAACGCGGCACCAATCGACAATGTCATTAAGGAATATTTCGTGTTTTTCATATCACAGTTTCCCTGTTTGTTGTCGTTATTGTGAACTGGCAGGACAGGAGCTCCCTCCCATGGCCTGTGTCAATCTCTTGTAGCACTTGGCCCATTTTCTTAGGTAATACAGAAACGACAATTTGTTGTACTTGACCGTCTGACGACAGTAAAAAAACGTTTTCTTCATGACTTTGCGCCGACAAGATCGTCGTTGCATCGCTCTGTCACTTTGCTATTCTCAATGGACGATCACGATGGGCAAGGAGGTCCGTTTCCAGACCGAAAAAAAAATGAGCACACCCATGCAAGAAAACGGGTTGAAACAGTTGATACTCATGAGTTTAGCCCTGTCCACGTGGTACACATTCAATGCATTCAGTCGCCAACATTTGGGCAATTTTTCACAGCTGATGTACTTACTGCCTATCTTATTCACAGGCTACGGGATCTTCTGCTTCTGGCGACAACACCGATGGCCGACGGTTGAAGTTCTATTTGGCGTTTTTCTCCCGCTTGGCATGGTGCTGTCGTTTATACCCGAAACATGGAGCACACAACCGGTGTAGTTCCTGCAAGATACCAGCTACTTTCTCAGCTTTCTTGCTTTGTTACTGACCATCATCGGGCAGTCGCGCATCGGCTTCATCCGCGAATTGCCCGCCACAAGCTGGGTATTATTAACTGCTGGCAGCTTTGTTTACTTTGTGATCATCCCTGCAACCCTGGAGCCACAGGTCTATGCAGGATGGCTTTCATCCCTTTGGTACTATGTAGTAGGCGATACCACACTGCTGCTCTTGGCTATTTATGTGTTCAAAAATTCCGACTCGTCGAATCACCATCCTCTCGGATGGCTGCTGATCACGGGCGGATGGTGGCTTGCAGATTTACTCGAACTTATTAGCTACTACCACCCGAATGCATGGCTCCATACACTCAACCAATGGCTGACGCTTCTGCCATGCGCATTCTATGTGTGGCTTGCCAAAGCGACTGCACCATCTTCTCGGTCGAGGCTGCCCATACCGACCGAAACGAAAACGATGATCACTATTCAACTTTTGTTTGTGGTCATGCTTCACACGCTGGGCTACGCTTTTAATCTTTTTTCATTAAGCCTGCTGCCTATGCGCTCGGCTTGGGTTGCAGTCATGTGCCTAGGCTTCAGCTATCTTTTGATAAAACAGAATAGGCCACAACCTGCCTCGCCAAACCAGACAGCTCCCATTGTTGAACCTCCGAGTTGTCCAATCAAAGCCGCCATACGCCAGCACTTAAATGACGCTCACTTCAATACCAAACGGCTGGCGGCAGCATTGGGGATCTCAGAACGCACTCTGCAACGCCAGTGTCGGGATAAATATCGCCAATCGCCATCAGCACTGTTCAAACAAATGCGGTTGGAAGAAGCCGCCGTACAGCTGGCCAGAGGGCAAAAGCCAAGCATAGTGGCCTACCAGGTTGGGTTTAACTCGATAAGTTATTTCAGCCGAAGCTTCCGCGAATACTTTGGCGCGCCCCCGTCTCAGTACCGACAAAGATTACTCGAAAGGAAGGTTTAACTTGGGCCCAAACCAGAAATACAAAAACGCCGACCATTGCAGTCGGCGTTTTTGCTGAGCTTTTGTTCGCTTAGAACAAGTCCTTAACCGTTTCGGCTTCCGATTTCAGCTCTGCTTCCGACGCTTTCATCTTTTCGCGGACAAAGTCAGAAATCTCAAGATCACGCACGATCTCATAGTCTCCGTGACGACAAACGACCGGGAACGAGTAAATCAGACCTTCTTCCACCCCGTAGCTGCCATCACTCGGTACCGCCATCGACACCCAGTCACCTTCATTGGTGCCCAGAATCCAGTCGCGCATATGATCAATTACGCCATTCGCCGCCGATGCAGCCGATGACGAGCCACGCGCGGCAATCACTTCAGCACCACGTTTAGCCACTTTCGGCATAAAGGTCTCTTTCCACCAGGCATCATCCACCAGTTCACGTGCCGGAACACCATCAACGGTGGCGTGCGAAATATCAGGAACCTGTGTCGTAGAATGATTGCCCCAGATAATCATTTTACGGATGCCAGCCACTGGCCTCCCAGTTTTCTCGGCCAGTTGGTACAAAGCACGATTATGATCAAGACGAGTCAACGCGGTGACATTGCGCGGATTAATGTCAGGCGCGTTTTTCAACAAGATGTAGGCATTGGTATTGGCTGGGTTGCCCACCACGCAAATCTTGACGTCGCGGCTGGCCACTTCATTGATCACCTTGCCAAGATCCGAAAAAATGACACCGTTGTCTTTCAGGAGATCAGAACGCTCCATGCCAGGACCGCGGGGCTTCGCTCCAACCATCAAAGCAATATCGGCATCTTTAAAAGCCACTTTCGGGTCGTCGGTGACAATGATGTCATGCACAAGCGGAAACGCACAATCGTTTAACTCCATACGTACCGCTTCAAGTACTTTCAGTGCCGGTGTAATTTCGAGCAGCTGGAGAATCACGGGCTGGTCTTTACCGAGCATCTCGCCCGCAGCAATACGGAAAAGCAGCGAATAACAAATTTGACCAGCAGCGCCGGTCACAGCGACACGAACAGGTTGCTTCATAATCATCGTCCTATCAAGTTGATTGAGCCCGGGCTTCGCCCGCACTGACTTGGGTTGCAAATTTTAGCACAGGCCTGAGGGTTGTGACACAACTGGCAGATCCGCACAAAACAGGTCATGGGTTGATCTTGATCAGGGTGAATCGCCTTTACATACGATACTCATATTCGTATATTCTAATATATATCCCTGAAGGGAGGAGGCACTATGAACACCAATGTTGGTAAAATTGACAAAATAATTCGCATCGTGCTGGGTATCGTTTTGATATCGCAAGTCTTTTTCGGGCTAAAAACCCCATGGGGATGGTTGGGCGTGATACCACTTGTGACCGGCCTCATTGGTTTTTGTCCCCTGTATAAATTGCTCGGTCTGAGCACATGCCCGGCTTGCGAACATAAAGAATAAGCATTTGCCTTGGCTGAAACGGTCGCGTTGCGGCTGTTTCACCAAATCCACGATAACATTGCTTGCGACCTTTGCCTGAATATTTGTGCGATATCTCTTACAGATTTGTGGCATTTTTTCACTTTGTCCCTCACGATTTCTTCAGATAACGCCCGCCGAAAATATGCATCGTATTGTTTTTAAAGCCTTTTTTGAATACTGCGTCACGTTTGATAATGCCAGGTAAAAAACAGGTGACTATGATCGGTTCTCCAAATTCGTAGAATAACCATTGCACCAGGATGGTGGCGCAAGGAGAGCGCAGACGCCAATTGGACACCCGGCGAACCAAAACAGGACGTTTTGGCAAAACGGATGATGTGGCAAGGACGACCGGGATTAGGAGCAAGAGGCTCCAGTTAAGGACGACACCAGATATGGAAATCTGGCAATAGGGACGAGGCTGGACGCCTCCAGGGATGATCCTCGCAGGATGCGCGCACATAGGGACAATGTAGCAAAAGGGCGGCACTGGCCGCCCTTTTTATTTATTTGCGATACGACATCAGGCACGGGAGCACCATCGGCCCCATGCCCGTTCACGCATCACTTCGAATCCACCAAACCGCGACGAATCAACAATGCGTCAACCGATGGCGCTTTGCCACGGAAGTTGATGTATTGCTGCATCGGATCGATGGTAAAGCCGCGCGACAAAATTTCCTTGCGGAAACGATCGCCATTCTCGCGCGTCAAACCGCCGTGCTCGCGCATATACGCAAACGCATCTGCCGCCAGCACTTCGGTCCATAGATAAGCATAATAACCCGCTGAATAACCGCCCGAGAAAATATGCGCAAAGTACGGCGATTTGTAACGCGGCGGCACGGGTGGGTAGTACACACCATGTTTTTCCAAGGCAGCGCGCTCAAACCCTGGCACGTCCGAAACATCTGTCTCCGGTGAAATCAGATGCCATTCCATGTCCAGCAACGCGGCTTCCAGGTACTCCAAAGTGTCAAAGCCCTGATTGAACTTACGCGAATCCAGCACTTTTTTCAGCAAGTCAGCTGGAATCGGCTCACCCGTTTTATAATGCTTCGCGTAGTTGGCAATCACTTTCGGGTCAATCGCCCAATCTTCCTCAAACTGAGACGGGAACTCAACAAAGTCACGCGGGACATTGGTGCCAGCAAGTGAGGGATATTTCACTTGCGAGAACAAGCCATGCACGGCATGTCCCATCTCGTGGAACATCGTGGTCACCTCGTCGAACGTCAGCAGAGCTGGTTGCCCTTCGGCCGGTTTCGGAATATTCAGGACATTGACCACAACCGGCTTGCGATTGAGCAGAAATGACTGTGGCACAATCGCGTTCATCCAAGCACCACCGCGCTTGCCTTCGCGGGCAAAATAATCGGCATAAAAGAGACCGATTGACTTGCCATCGGCATCAAATACTTCAAAGGTGCGCACGTCCGGGTGATAGACCGGCAGATCATGGCGCTCTTTGAAGCTAATGCCAAACAGCTGATTCATGGCGAAAAACACGCCTTTCTGAAGCACGTTGTTGAGCTCGAAGTAGGGCTTGATCTGGCTTTCATCAAGATCATATTTGGCCTGCCGAACTTTTTCGGCGTAATACAACCAATCCCAAGGCGCCAGCTCGAAATTCGCGCCCTCTTTCGCCATCACCGCTTTGATGGCCTTTGCCTCGGCTTTGGCTTTGGCGACGACCTTGGGCGCCATATCATCCAGCATTTTCAGCACGGCTTCCGGCTTTTTGGCCATTTGGTTCAGCAACTTATAGCTTGCCCAGTTCGGCTGGCCGAAAATTTTTGCCTTCTCAGCACGCGCTTTCACAAGTTTCTGAATCACCGGCCCATTGACATCCAACGCACGCTCAGCAGAAGCACGGAACAGACGCTCACGCAATTCGCGATTTTCAAGCTTGCTCAACAGCGCATGCCGAGTCGTATTTTTCAAAGTGATCAGATAACCTTCCTTGCCAGCCACCTTAGCTGCTGCGGCCAGGTTGGCAATCTCGTCTTCGCTTAACCCAGCCAGTTCTTTTTTATCGGTCACCAGAACCGCACGTTTTTCGGTGGCTTTCAGCAGGTTTTGCGCAAACTCTGTCGTCAACTGACTAATCTGCGTGTTCAGTTCACGCACCCTTTGCTTTTGCTCAGGCGTCAATTTGGCGCCTGCAAGCACAAAGTTTTGATAGGTCACTTCTGCCAGGCGGCGCTGCTCTGGATCTTTGAGCGATTCACGTTGTTCATAAATCGCTTCAATACGCTTGAACAGTTTGTCATTCAAATAAATGTCGTCCTGATGCTGAGACAGCTTGGGCGAAATCTCAGACTGTATCTTGCGAATCTCTTCGTTTGAAATGGTGCCCGTCAGGTTAAAGAACACATTGGCCACCCGATTCAGCAAAGCCCCGCTCTTTTCCAGCGCCTCAAGCGTATTCTCAAAGGTCGGCGCTTCGGGATTGTTGGCAATGGCCTCGACTTCTTTCTTATGTTCCGCCATGCCCTTTTCAAAGGCTGGCATAAAATGCTCAACCTTGATTTGGTCAAACGGCGGCACATGATAAGGCAGCGTGCTCTCCTGCATTAACGGATTCACCACCTTCGCCTCCGCTTTCGACCTCACTTCAGAGCGAGCCACTCCTTCAGATGATTTCGAAGTAGGCTCATCACCAGACTTTTGACAGGCCGTCATCCCCAAGGCCACACAAACCGCTAGGGCCAGTTGTTTTTTATTCATGATGCTTCATACCTCATCTACGTTTCCCCTCGAAACTGACACACCCTACCAAAAACAAA
>RFGJ01000446.1 GCA_003696665.1 Gammaproteobacteria bacterium
ATTGTTTTTCTCGAGGATACTCGATGCCCCCACTTCCCGCGGTACGACTTTTTGAGACTTGTTAATGTTCCAGCGGTACGATTTTATGAGACTCTACAAGTGGTGATGAGTAGTCGTCTTGCGTTGACAAGTTTCTTTCTGGGAATTCTCACCGTGTTTGTGGGGTGGGCTTTCCAGTGGGCGTTGGACGAATGGAAAGAGATTACATTTGATTTGCCGGGAGAGGTCACAGCACTGCGAGTGATCGAAGGCCCTCAGCCAGTATCAGCTGCGGCGGCAGAGACAGTGCAAGATGAATTGAAAACCTACTTTCGCGAACACTCTCTCGCCTTGGTTGTGGCCTCTTTCGGCAATGACCGACCGGAGATGTTGGTATACGATCCGCTCCACTTAGTTCCGTGGTTTCCAGGATGCCCATCTAGCGACAGCCAATCTGTCACAGTCTATCTTTTTCGGGGAACGTATTCGGAGCATTTATGGCTTATTTCTGCTCCGAACCCATTTTTGCCGCCGGGAGCAGTGATCAAAGGTGTCATTGCAGCGCCTCGCCGCGCTGACAACCTTCAGTATGCAAGATGCAGTAACCATGGTTTGCTGCCGGAGGGACAATATACATTCAACACGACAGACCCAACACAAGTGCGGCATGTCCTTGAATTGGTACGCCGGATGGGATTGGTGCCCCAAGCGAGTGAGAAAATGCCGTTTTTCTTGTTTTTACTGCAAACACCTTTGATAGTTATAACGGTGTTCTTTTTGGTTGCAGGTTATGGATGTGTTATGCTGTATTGGTTTCTCTATGTGCGCGGCCGCGCCAGCGAGTTTGGCATTCGTGCCCGGCATGGTGCCCTCCCGCTAAGTTTGACATGGGAAAATTTAGCGAGAGGAATGCCTGCCCTGGTGATTGGCAGTGGTGTGGGAGGGCTGTTTGCCAGTGTGTTGGTTTCCACAATAGGCCAAATCAACTTGTCGTCACAGGACATCTTTACTTTGGTGATTGCTATGAGCGCAACTGTTATCGTAACTGCCTTGATGTGGCTTATTATGTTGTTTATTGTTATCCGGAGTCAATATGAGGTGAACCTTGCTGGATGAAGTGAAAGGAGGCTTTGGTTTAGCCCTCCGCCACTGGCCTGTGATGTTAACCCTCGCAGGGATGATTGCAATATCCACGGTAGTGTTGTCTTTTGCTCTGGTGGATGTTTTGTCCCAGGTCGCCGTGCTTGAGGGTGGGCGGCAATTGCGCAAGCACCATGCGGTGTTTTTTACCCCATATTATCCCCCTGGCGGGGAGGTGAGCCGGGGGGGGGAATGACACAGTGTACTATTTGATGGACTTGATAGACCGGGGGCAAGCCTATACGGCCATTGTATACAATATGGCTCTTGATAAACCCCAGTTTGCAGGGGGGTATCCTACTTTAGTTCTGTTTGGCGATGTAGTGCCGGAATTGTTTCCGGATGTGCACCTTTGCACGCCCGCGCCATGTGCAATGCGCGGCGCTGCCGTCGCTGGTGGAGTGGTTGACACTGTGGATATTGGAGGAGAAAGTATTCCGGTGGAGAATGCATTACCCGGCGGGGCTACTTTTTTTGACGTCAATGTTGCAGGATTGCCATTGAGTCATCGCATCGTCATTCGCGCTCCAACAAGAGTTATTCCTCGCCTTAATCCTATTGAACGGGAAGAATTATTGACGCGAGCAGTTTTTCTGAACCCTTCAGACGCAACCGTATATACCTTCGTCACCGGGGCGGCACAGGGTGGGTTGTTCCTCGTACCTCATCGTGTTTCTGTTGAGCAACCACGCCGGTTTCGTGAAA
>RFGJ01000447.1 GCA_003696665.1 Gammaproteobacteria bacterium
ACCCATGAGGGGTCGGCAAAGTAACCAGTTGTACCATTGATTTGCAAAGCATTCAGCGCAATGGCTGTCAGCCCGGCAACTCCGTTTACCGATACCGGATTCCCCGTGAAAATGTTGTTGATCGTAGAACCGTTTTCACAACTCACCTCATCAATAGCCAACTGATAAAAGGTGATATCTCCATTGCTGTTTGCCAGGTTTATGCTGGCTGAATAGATGCCTGAATTGCAAGCTTGGGCTATATCGTGGGCTGCCGGGCAAGGGATACCTGTCTGGGTGTCGTTTATTTCCAGTCCGATATCGGCAGCAGCAGGTGCATCTTGCACCTCAATATGCCCGATTCTCTCGACAGATTCGCAGCGACCTTCCAGTAGCAAGGCTACTGCAAAGGTGTTGTAAGGTGGGTTGATGTAGTTGTCAAACAGGTCACAGTTTATTGAGTCGTTGAGGCAACGGATGTCGATGGATGGGGGAGGCGTGTCGGCAAAATGAAAAGAAGCATCCAGAAATCCGGGGCCGGTAATTTGTTGACCACTTGACGGATCTGTCTGATACACGTGGATAGTGTAACCTGAATAAGCTCCTGAAACTGAATCGTTGAGCAGTATGGGGGTACAATTGTACACGAGCAAGGGCGGATGCATCTCATCGATGACTTCCCAGACAGTAACCCCGTTTATATAGAATTTTTCTATTGCCGGGGTGGGAATCCCGAGAAAACTTCCATATACTTCCCCGTCTATCTGATCGGGAAGGGCAAAAAGCTGGTCCCAATTGGGATCAGCGAGAGAAGAGCCGACAGTAACATCCAAAGGAGAAATGGCTACGCCCGAGTCACCAATAATTCCCAAGATTCCGTCCTTGCGCACAGCATAAATATATCCGTCCTTGCCCAGTTCCAATTGGGTGTTGACGAAATTTTTCGAACCCTCGACGGGTTCGGGTGCACTGTCTGTTTGGTTGAATTTCCACCGAAAAAGGCCCTTTTCCGAATGGCATATGTACAGGTATTCGTTGTCTGCCGAAAATTCCAGACCGAAAATAAAAGACAAGGAAGTGCCCAAGCTATGGATATAAAATTGTTCTAACGCCAGGTTGTAAACACAGACCCTGTTGTCATCTCCCCAAGCCAAAAAATCACCGTTCGGACTCAGGTCAGCTTCTGCAATCCATTCGAATCCTTCCAGGGAGGGGATCATTTCTTCAAGAAACAGGCCGTTGCTTTGCAGGCGGTACTTCCATATACCCTGATAATGGACCAGGTATATCATGCGTTCGCCATTGTCATCTGGTTTGGATACCGCTATGCCACCTGTGCTTCCAAAAAGCTCCCCTTCATTAATAAGTCCGCCTGACCCTGGAACTATTGCTCCGTCAACAACCTTTACCTCCTGAAAATGAAATTCCAGTGTGGTCAAAGGATAGGCTTCCAGCCAAAAGAGACACCAGGTGTCGCATGAACCTGGCAATGGTGCCACTGCTATTTCTTTGAGCATGGTGTAGTCATAGCCAAACGAGAAAACGAAATTTCCACCGCTATCGTAAACTGCACCGTCTTGGACGTAAAACAGCATTTCACCATTGCTGTAAACAGCGTTTTCTACTTTATAGGGAGATGCTGCGATGAAGTTTGCCTCGGAAACAGTTCCAGAGTCGAAATCTATTTCATTGGGGTAAAGTACCCATCTGTCCATTTGGGCAGGCAAATCATTGAACTGAAAGAAAAGCGACAGTAGAGTTAAATAAAAAAGTGGGGGGGGATAACCGTTTCATGATTTTGTTGATTTGAGTTATCGGGTTGTGACGGATAAAAATATATTTTTACTGGTTTTGTGTGAAATTTTATTCTGAAAAAGAAATAGTATGTAAAATTTACGACAAATGCAGTTGTTTCGTCCAATAGTGTTAGTTTGAATGACATGCCATGCGCAAGCTCACGGCCGCCATCGGCCGCACGGGCTGCTGCTGCATCTTCATCAACCAGTTGCGCGAGAAGATCGGTGTGCTGTTCGGCAACCCC
>RFGJ01000448.1 GCA_003696665.1 Gammaproteobacteria bacterium
AGACGGGTAGGTATCAAGTCCGTATTCGTCCGCAATTTCTGAGAGAATGGCAAAATAGGCTTCAATATGGGCTTCTGTCCACTCGCTGGATGTTGTGATAGGATTATTCTTTGCCATACGCTATCGGACCTCGGTCGAGAAAAGTTCTCGAAATACTGGGTAAATATCACTTGCGTTTCGGATGTGTTGAATTGCAAAGTTTTTAAACTGCCCCTGCAGTTGTGCATAGGCTTCCCATAAACTTTGATGCGCACGCTCCGTAATTTCGATATAAGTAAAATAACGCACGACGGGCAACAGCTTCTCGGCCAGCAGTGATTGACAGCGTGGCGTATCATCGTGCCAGTTATCACCATCGGAGGCCTGTGCTATATAGATATTCCATGTTTCCGGATCATAGCGCTCTTGAATGATATCCAACGACAGCTCTAGGGCGCTGGATACAATAGTGCCGCCTGTTTCACGAGAATAAAAAAACTCGTTTTCGTCGACTTCTTTTGCCCTTGTGTGATGCCTAATGAAAACGATATCGACGTTGTCATAGTTTTTGGTCAAAAATAGGTAGAGGAGGAGAAAAAAACGTTTCGCGATATCTTTTGTGGCCTGGTCCATGGAGCCAGAAACATCCATGATGCAGAACATCACCGCTTGCGAACTGGGAATTGGAATCGTGTCATAGTTGTTGTAGCGTAAATCGAAGGTATCAATAAACGGCACTTTACGAATGCGCTCATCAATTTCGTTAATGTCTTCTCTCAGCTGTCTCATTTCCGCCAGCTGTGCTGGTGTCGGGGAGGCGATCTGTTCAAGTGTCTCCAGGCGTTCCTGAAGTGCTGTTTTTTCGCGTCGCAGTCCAGCTGTCATCGCCATACGTCGCGCCATGGCGTGACGCAACGAGCGGACGATATTTATCTGCGACGGGTTGCCCTCTGACTTGAAGCCAGCGCGGACCGTTTTGGTTTCTGTTATCTTGCCGGTTTGCGTTTTGCGAAGATTGGGCAACGCAAGTCCGTCAAACAGAAGGTCCAGATACTCATCTTTCGTGAGTTGAAAAGCAAATTCATCTTCACCTTCACCCTGATCGGAGGCGCGACCGTGACCGCTGCCACCGCCTTGTGTCGGGCGCGGCACGCGATCACCGGCTTGGAACTTTTTGTTGCCGGGAAGAACGCGCTCACGCCGCCCACCCGCACCTTGACGGAACACGGGCTCTGAAATGTCCCGGGTTGGTATGGCCACTGATTCCCCTGATTCAAGATCCTGAATCGAGCGTTGGCTGATTTGTCGGGTAATCGCTTCCTTGATTTGACGGCGATACCGACGAAT
>RFGJ01000449.1 GCA_003696665.1 Gammaproteobacteria bacterium
CACGCCCGCTTCCACTTTCCAGCCCCTTTCGGGAAACGAATCCATCAGGTAGCCGCGCCACGCGTCGGTGTGCTGGCCGTCGAACAGCAGCATCCAGCCTTCGGCCTTTTCGGCTTCCGTCAGGGTGTTGGGCGCAGCCGACTGCACCGTGTCGGTCGCATCGGCGGGCGGGTGGGTCTTCGCTTCGTCGGCGCCCGGACTGCCGCAGGCCCACACGAGGAGCAGCAGCCCCGCATACCACAGGTTTTTCATGACGTTTTCGTTTTGTTGGACAATCGGGTGAATCGCAGACAAGATAAGACTTCGACGCGGGATGGAAGTAGTGCTCACGGCATCGCCATCGAGCCGGAAGACGATGTTCATCGCCCGCGCCGTGACAAACACAAGGGGGGAACAATCAAGGACTTGACGGTTGAGCGCCCCATTTCATCGAAACAGGCTCCCCGACGAGTCGGAGCAGGTTGCGCCATTGCGCAGATGTCGAGATGCAAAAACGTTGCGTGCCGTTGTGCCTCCGATTTGCATCGGAGCTTGTCCAGGCCCAACGTGGGCCAGGCTGTTGCGAGAAGCCACCCCTCACCGCTACACGCTCAACCCTCAACCGATTCAACATTAACGGCAAGGAAGCCCGCGTTTGCGCGCCTTTCGAAGGCGCACGAGCGGTTTGCGTTGCGGCGTGAGGTCTGTTTTCATCGGTCAAATGACCTCGTTCATGTGCTGCAAAGAGGTGTTTCGTGGCTGCGGTGGCGAAAGGTCTTGGAAGGAGGCTCAAATTTATATCGCCATTGGATCGAGGGAATTGAATGAAAAAATTTTTGATGAATCTACTGCAAAAAGTCGATGGACGATGGACGAAAGACGAAACGTCGTCACGCTTTTACAACCATTTTTTGCAGGGGACTCTTGGAAGACAGGGTGCTGTCACAAGCTTGGCAAGCTGTCTGCAAAAAGAATCAATCAACCTGTAAAACATCTTGAAAATGAATAAAAACAGTACTTCTTCGTGCCAATCCAAAGGTTGTCTGCAGATTTTTCTGATGCTTGCTGTTTTGGGTTATTTTGTTGAAAAATGTGAGGAGTCTGCATGCGAAATATGTGGCAGCTACACATTTAAAAATATTGAATTTGACTCCGGATTGACCTATGTATTAACCGTAGATGAGCCAGAGCTGCTCAAAGAAGGTATAACCAGAGCGCGGGTGCTTGTTGGAATTCATGCAAGCAATTTCGCCGATGTATTGATGTATAAAGGACAAATAATTTTTCCTTTAAAAGATACTGAAACAGAGGGTATGATTCGGGTCGAATACAGATATAACAACCTTTTGGATGATTGGCAGCAAATAACCTTTGCTAATGATTCGAATATCCTTTTTTGCGAGCTGACTGATGAAGGGCTAATTTTGAGAAACGGAAATTCTGGTGAACTGTTCTTGAGCATGCTCGATAATGACTTGTTTGTAAAAGATTAGGCAGAAAGGATATCTGTTGTAAGAGAACAGATCAGATCAGGTGAAAATACAAGCTTGAGCCTACTGCAAAAAGTCGATGGACGATGGACAATGGACTATCTATAACGTACGTCGTCACGGTGTCACAGCCTGCCCGACTTGTCGGGGTCGTCACGCGTCACTGCCTGCCCCGCGTAGCGGGGATGTCACAGCCTGCCCCGATTCTCGGGACAGGTTATCCGACAAGTCGGAACAGGCTCCGCGTAGCGGGGGTGTCATACTCAAAGCCTGCCTGCCCTGGGCGGTATTCAACATGAACCACCGGAGCTATAAAATTGGGACAGACTGTTGCGCGGCGGAATGGAGAAATCGTTTTGCCCAGTTTCACCGATTCAACCTGAACGGAAAGGACGCCGACGATTGCGGGTCTTTCGATGGCGCGCAAGCGGTTTGCCTGGCAGTTGAAGCAATCCTGGTGGCATTTTTTGTTTCGCTATTGACTGTTTTTGAGAAAAATGGCATTTTTGGACAGACGGACATGCTATGGGTGTTTTTTGTGATAAAAAATTTATTTGTGAGCCTACTGCAAAAAGTCGATAGACGATGGACGATAAACGATGGACCCATAAGCTCATTCGTAAATAAATGGTAGTCAACTTTAAACACTAAACTTTAAACTGTAAACTCAAACGCTCAACCCTCAACGCTCAACCCTCAACCACTTTTTTCAGGGGACTCATTTGTCTACTTTTCAGCCTGACCCAACACGAAACACCCGATGACCTACGGCCATCCATACGCCTACAAAACCCGTATTCTCCGCCTCCTGCTGCTCTTGCTGGATGCTCCCTATCAGTACACACTCAAGCAGCTGGCTGCCCGCATGGAGGTCAGCCCCGATGCGATCAAGCATGACTTCGAGTCCATGCGCGATGCGGGGCTCGTGGTGCTGTACGACCAGCAATACCGCTATGCCATTGGCGAGGATCGCACGAGCCGCAAGCTGAAACAAGCCCTCGTCCTTTCAGAGGAAGAGTGGTCGCTGTTGGTCCATGCCCTCGAAAGCATCGGATCGGCCAGTTCGTCCACACGTCGCCTGCGCCAAAAGCTCGAATCGCTGTTCACCGTCGGCCAGCTGGGCAAGCTCATCCTGCGTCGGCCCTATCTCAGCAAGGTAGAAACGCTGCAG
>RFGJ01000450.1 GCA_003696665.1 Gammaproteobacteria bacterium
AGCAGGCTCAAACACAAACACGTCGTATTCCAGATAATCTTCCGAAAAATCATCGCGATACACGTTTGCCTTCGACAGGTACAGCCCTTCCTTGCCGACGAAGGAGGTATATGGCCAATAAGTTTTTGCTGGAAAAACGGCATATCCTTTCAATTGTCCCTTTGAATCGAGCACTACCACGCCCAGCCTGTTTTGCCCGGGTGCCATCATGTCATCCAGTACATCCGGCGGCGGTAACTGTTTGGAAGGTAGAAAGGCCAGTCTGTAGATCAAATCCCTCCAGCGATCGTAAAAAACGGTGACATATGAGACGAAGGCAAACAATTCCTCGTTCTCCTTCCGATACCCGCCATATTGATTTTTTCCTCTCACAGGTGCGTGCAGCAGCGTTTTGCCCCACCGGGATATATGAGCCAAACGTTCTTCTACCAAAGAAAAATCAGACAGCCTTCTGAATTCCAATCTGCTTTTGGCAGCCCAGTTGACCACCATCATATCCCGACTGGTCACGACATCGAGTTGAGGAACCCCGGCGATATAGTTTATTGCGCCACGCTTCAAATACGAAGGCGGATAATACAAGGGAAGCGCAGAGAACTCATGGCGATTCAAATCGTACTTATAACAAAGGGGAATGTGTCGAGCTGCATTCAGGTCGGAAAGGTCAATATCAAGAGAGGCGTTCTTGAAGTAGAGCACATTTTCATGAAGCAATACTCTCCCTCCATGATTGAAAAAGGACGGCGCGTGACTGGCAAAATATTTCATTGGCGCCTCATCGACGATGTCTCCCCGCCAGTCGATCAAAACGGCATCGGTTATGCTGCCCCTTTCGAATACCAATATGCTGTCAGGCGAGATTACTACACATGTTCGGGGTGTATGTAACCACGGCTCCCCTTCATTGCCCTCGCCTTTTACGGGCTGCAGGCGATTGACCAGCCTCGCTTGCTCTACACCATACACATCCACACTCCGGTTCCAGGGATTGGTGAGAAAAAGGTAGGTCTCTTGCTCAGTCACCCAGGGAACGACTGGTACGACATCATAAGGCGTAAGTGAGTCAAGACTTATGCGGACTTGTTTTGCCAAAGTGACGCTCACATTATTCCCCACAATAGCAGGGACCTCTCCATCCTGGCAACCTGAAATGGCAAACAGCACACCCGCCAAAAGGGGGATTACCCCGCCAACCCACTCAAGGAAGGCGGGATAATCCCTTTTTCTGCAAAATACTGACAATAGACAATTCCTCATCGGGTTTACTCTTCAGGATATCCGCAAATTGTAGTGTCAATAAGACAATTGGTTCCATTTCCATAACAAGATCCATCAGGATGATACAGCACCACATCTACGCATCGGATGCAATTTCCCGATTGCACACACTGAACCGCATTAGCCTTGTGCACGAACGTGAAAATACAAACCATGCAAAGCAGCAGCCATAACTTGTCTGGCTTCGAAAGCAGCTTCATAATGAACCATATTTTTAACACAACCCACCTCCACCATCAGGGCGGGAGGTTTCGCCCATATACACTTGGCGCCAAAGTGCATATCTCTTTGCGTTCACGGGATCGGTTGCGCATGTACATCGCACAACTCGCTGAAACTCGGCCCTGCGGCCGGGGTGCTGAGTGGAATCGATTCTGACCGCTGCATATGCCCCGTCGCAGGGGCCGGCTATCCCAAACCACA
>RFGJ01000451.1 GCA_003696665.1 Gammaproteobacteria bacterium
ACGCTGTTCAGATTCGAAAAATGGATTCTTATGGACTCGATAGAGCGCATGAACATCAGGGATATGCTGCGCTAGCATTTGTCCCCCCAACTCAATGCCGGTGAAATGGAATGTCAGCAAAATGACCCCGTACCCGTCCGAACGACTTGCCTCGATGAACGAAAGACCATCAATTTTTGCATACTTTTTGAGTTTGTCAGCGGGCGCATACCAAGCAAAGGGAACCTCAGCAAGCCCCTGTCCCAAATGGCGGAAACATGACCGTAAAATGGCTCGGCGTTCGGCATCTGTTTTCTCTGGAAAACAAAGTCGGAGATTGACTTCGGCGATGTGCCGGCGCTTTCTGGCGAGCCAATAGGTCAGCATACCCAAACCGTTTCCCACGGCACGGAGAACGGGTAGGGGTAGTTGGCCAAGCAAGCGCAAAGTTTTGAATGTGATTTGCCATTTCAAGGGCAATTTGGCGTGGTTCATGTGCATTTTGTGACTCACGAAGTGGTCAAATGGTACCTCAGTGCAGAGGCCAAACCAATGGGTGCAACCCAAGATGATGCCAAGAAAATTGCGGTGCGTCACATCGGCGCACGTGTCTAGACATGATAAACTACCAACATTTCGTCTTGGCGAGGTTGAGCATTGCACTGGGTAATCACACTGATTTTGTTGATCGTTTTCTTGGCAGGTCTCGTACGCTATCAATTTTGGCGTCCTCGTCGGCCTGCGCATTGGCCGCGTCTTCTGATGTACCATTCGGTTTCGCCAGACCAAGAAGATGGCATGAATATTTCTCCTCGGCGAATTGAACGTCATCTCGTTGTGATGAAGCGTCTCGGTTACCGTTTTGTGACGGTTTCCGAACTGCGAGATTTGTGGGAACAGGGCGTTCGTGAGCCGATGGTGGCGCTGACATTTGATGATGGCTTTGCCAATAATTATCAGTATTTGTTTCCATTGCTAAAAAAACACCACATCAAGGCCACCATCTATCTGGCCACGCAGATTGAGGGGATAGCGGCCTTATCGCAACAGCAAATTAAGGAAATGCATGCGAGTGGCTTGATTGAGTTTGGGGCGCATACTTGCCATCATGTCAATTTGTTGCTCATGCAAGATGAACAAGCAAAACGAGAGATTGAGCAGTCTGTTCAGGCAGTGCGTGAGATGGTAGGGCAATGCCGTACATTTTCCTACCCATATGGTCGTTTTGATGAACGGCACGTGGCGATGGTGGCAGCAACCGGTTGTGATACGGCCGTGACGGTCAAAAAGGCGATCGCCGAGCCATCGCAACGATGGCTCGTTCTGCCCAGAATAGGCATTCATGGAAAAACTGATGCGCTGCAATTGTATGTTGCATTAACGCGAGGCAAATACCGTTTTTGATATTGTTAGCACCGAATTTTCGAATTTGAGGGATGTATGGCGCAATCCAATAGCAAGAGGGCCGTGAGGCTCGCGTTTTTTGCCAACTTATCCATCGCCGCACTGAAATCTGTCGCGGCGTGGTGGACAGGATCATCGGCTATGCTGGCGGAAGCCATTCACTCTTTGGCTGATACTCTGAATCAGCTTTTATTATTTGTCGGGCTGAGGCGCGCTCACCAACCACCGTCACCCCAGCATCCATTAGGCTACGGACGCGAACTCTACTTCTGGTCTTTTCTGGTCGCGCTTTTTTTATTCACTTTGGGAGGCCTATATTCCGTCTGGGAGGGTTGGCACAAACTCCAAGGTGAACCTGATGCAATGACCTCGCCTTGGGTAGCGCTGGTGGTGCTGACGGGGGCAATGATTGCAGAAAGCGTTTCTTTCCACGGTTGTATCCAAGAAGCGCGTAAAGAAAAAAGGAAGGATGAAAGCTGGTGGCAATGGTTTCGGAATAGCCGACAGAGTTCCCTGATTGTTGTTTTTGGCGAAGATTTGGCGGCATTGTTCGGCCTGCTTGTGGCTTTTGCGGCTGTCCTTTTAACAATGCTCACTGGCAATAGGCTCTGGGATGCGCTTGGTTCTATCGTCGTTGGTGTCTTATTGATTGTGGTGGCATTGGCCATTGCCTTTGAAGTCAAAAAAATGCTCGTTGGAGAATCTGTTGCACCAGAAATAGAAAAAGACATTAAAGATTTTATCGAGTCTCAGCCTCAAGTGGCGCAGGTATTCCATATCATCACACAGCAGTTGGGGCCGAAAATGATGGTGGCGCTCAAGGCGAAAATGCGAGATATGCCCACAGCGGATGCGTTGATTGATGCGATTAACTCAATTGAGCAAGCCATTCATCAAAAATACCGGAGTGTTCAATGGATATTTTTTGAGCCGGACGTGCGTGATGACTAAAGAAACAGGCCTACAATTGTCGGTGCATCCGCTGGCCGAAGGCAGGCCGACCTGCCAAGCGGCGCGCTCTGTGCGTCTTGATGCGTGCAACACAATGGGCTTACCCTGTGTCGCTGACAATTATGTTGAAGCCCGGTCTTTAGCGGATCTCGGACATCTTGCTGTGACCGCGTCCGAACTACCTTGGGTGCTTGGCGGCGGGAGCAATGTGTTGCTCCCGCCGAAGCTTCCGCAACCAGTCTGCCGAATGATGATTCGTGGGATACACATAGAAGAAGACGCGCAAGATGTGTATATCACGGTTGGAGCAGGCGAGTTGTGGCACTCGCTCGTTATGTATTCCGTACAGCGGGGGTGGTGGGGGCTTGAAAACCTCGCGTTGATTCCAGGCACCGTGGGCGCAGCACCGATACAAAATATTGGTGCGTACGGCGTGGAGTTGGCTGATGTCTTATGCGAGGTCTATTGGTTTGACTGGGCGCGCGCCGAGCTTGTGATGAAGCCTAATGAAGACTGTGAGTTTGGCTATCGAGACAGTTGGTTTAAAAAAATGCCCTACCAATCGGGGTGCGTTGTCGCTGTGAGACTCAAGTTGAGCAAGACGCCACGTCCGGTGCTGTCGTACCAGCCATTGGACAAACTGGCTAACAGGCCGGGACTGGCGCCGCAACAAATCGCACAGGAAGTGATGGCCATACGTCGTGCGAAATTACCCGATCCCGAAAAAATTCATAATGCAGGCTCTTTTTTCAAGAATCCGGTCATTGATGAGCACCAATATCAAGAATTAAGAACACGATGGCCAGATCTCGTGGCATATCCGATGGCGGATGGCCACTATAAGCTTGCTGCCGGTTGGCTGATAGACAGGCTTGGCATGCGTGGCATCCGACATGGCGCGGTCGGAACCCATCCCCTGCAAGCGTTGGTCATTGTCAACTATGGAGGCGCCACCCTGAGTGAGGTGATGGCATTTGCGCATTGGATACGTCAACGGGTTTATGCTGAGACGGGGGTAACATTGACGCCAGAGGTACGTACCCTGGAGCCGTGGCCATGGAACTGAAGTGGCAAGTACTCAACATTTTGTCAGACGGAAGATTTCACTCCGGCCAGAAATTGGCCGAGCAATTGGGCATATCGCGGTCAGCAGTTTGGAAAATCATTCACGGCTGGCAAGCGTCTGGTATGCCAGTGGATGCCGTCACAGGGCGTGGCTATCGGCTGCGAGAAGCATTTGTCCCATACACATTAAAGCGTTTGCAAACGGCATGTTCCAGCGTGCATTGGCATTTTTTTGAGGCGGTCGATTCGACCAACAGTTTTTTGTTACGCAATGCCCCCAAGCAAGGCATGTCGGTTTGTCTTACCGAAGAACAGTCACAGGGCCGAGGACGTCGTGGTCGGACGTGGAACAGTACGCCGGGCTATTCCCTAACTTTCTCGTTCGCCGAGTGGACCAGCAAGCCAGTCAGTGAGCTGGCGTGGCTACCACTGATCGCTGGTGTTGCCGTATCAACAGCGTTGATAGGGTTGGGCTTTGAAAATATCGGCATCAAATGGCCAAATGACATTGTTATCAAAACCGACGATGGTCAATGGCGAAAGCTGGCGGGGATGTTGATGGAGGTTTCTGGAGGCCTGGAAGGCGATGTTTTGTGGGTGCTGGGGATTGGGCTGAACGTCGGCTTGCATGCATTGAAAAATATTGAAGCGGAGTATCCCTGCGGCACTTTAGCGTTGCAGAAACCTGATGCAGCGTGTTTGCGACATGAAATTTTGCTCGCAATCATTCAGTCGTGGCAACACTGGGTAAATCTCTTTTGGCGAGAAGGGCCATCTCGCATCAAGAGGGCCTGGGAACAGTTTGATGTGTTGGCTGAACAGCCGGTTGTTGTGCGAACATCCGAGAATATCTATCACGGGCATGCGATGGGGCTCGACGACTTCGGTCGGTTGGTGATTAATACCAACGGTGAACGAAGGGTCCTGACTGCCGCTGATGTTTCGATTAGGGCGCATCCATGACAAAGCAGACGGAGCACTCAGCACTTTATATGGACGTTGGTAACTCGACGGTCACGTGGGCGGTGGGTGAGCGCATTGTCACGGGAGATGGCTGGCAGCAGCTGGCCTTTAATCGGCCAGTGTTTGTGGCCAGCGTTCTGGATGAGATGACGAACCGGAAGTTGGCAAGAGCGCTACAACGTAATGGGGCCGAGCGCGTCGTATGGGCGCATAGTGAACGCCACTGGCGAGGATTGAAAAATGGTTACGTGCGTCCTGAAACCCTTGGTGTTGATCGTTGGCTTGCCTTGATCGCCGCTTGGTCCTGGAAGCAAGGCGCTTGGTTGGTCATTGATGCTGGTACTGCCATCACCGTAGACTGGATTGACGAAACGGGGCAACATCTCGGTGGACATATTATTCCAGGAACAAAGCTGGGCATGTTGAGTTTGCGCAACAACACGGCAAAAGCCCATGCTGAGGTATCAAATATCAGTTATGAACCGCTCTCGCCCTATAGTGACAACACGCAAGATGCCATTGCCCATGGTGTTCACATGGCGATAGCAGCATACATCAAAACGCAATTGGATCTGTTTCGTCAGCAATTTCCTTACGGTAACGTCGTTTTTGGTGGAGGGGCAGGACGATCGCTTAGCGTCCTTTATCCAACAGCTAAAGTCGAGACAGCGTTAGTGATACGGGGATTGCAGGCGAGATTTGGAGAATGTGGACAATGAAAAAATATGTGTTTTACGGATTGATCCTGGCCAACCTTGTCGTTGCTTTACTGTACTTGAATGCGCCGAGTCAGGGCAGTTCGGGTGAAGTGACATTGATGTTGAATCAGGACTGGATTCGCATCGTACCGCCCCCGTCACAAACACCGGTGACTGATGGCGCTGAAGGGGCGTTGCCTGAGGGCCGGCGGCCGAGTGCGGAGACGGCGCGGAGTTCTAAAAATGCGACCTATAACAAACAATCCGAGAATAGCGAAATTCCTGCATTCACCTGTTGGCTCATCGACGGATTGGATGATGAGGTGGCGGCGCGGCTGGAGATCGAACTTGAGAAAATGGGGGTCGAGTACAGAACCATACAGAATATGCGAAGCCAACCAGCAGGCCACATCGTGCTGATTGGTCCGTTCGCGAGCGAGGCAGAGGGGCTGAAGGCGCGTCGCCAAGCCATAAAGGCAGGGTTCGGTGATGCATTATTGCTAACACGAGGTCGTTGGAAGGGAAGTGTATCGCTCGGCATATTTAGCAGTTATGACAACGCCAAACGTCAACAAAAAAGGGCGAAAAAGCGACTCCCGGACTTGGAGATTCGCATTGAGCAAAGGTTTCGAAACGAATCGAAAAAAGCCATCTATGTTCGTCTTGACAAGGGAATGTCATGGCCTCCGAAGCCTATTGACAGTGAGCATTTGAATCCGAATCAAAAAAAATGGCAGAAAAAGACGTGTAAAGGCGTTGAATTTTCCGAAACAACGCAATAGAATTTGCGTCCCTCGTCAATGAGGGTGTCATGCCGGCTTAGCTCAGTTGGTAGAGCAACTGACTTGTAATCAGTAGGTCGTGAGTTCGAGTCCCACAGCCGGCACCAAATACAGAGCATGGGCCGCCAAGGTGCGGCCCATGTCAAAAAGGTTGACCTTTCATAGCGGTGTTGGCATTATTCGCGCTCGCTAGTGAAAGGTGAATATGACAGCGGAGGGGTTCCCGAGCGGTCAAAGGGAGCAGACTGTAAATCTGCCGGCTCAGCCTTCGTAGGTTCGAATCCTACCCCCTCCACCAAATCATTCGGGCGTCTTGAAAGATTACGCCTGATGGGTGTGCGGGTATAGTTCAATGGTAGAACCTCAGCCTTCCAAGCTGATGATGCGGGTTCGATTCCCGCTACCCGCTCCAGAATAGACAGGTTATCGTGAAACAGCGATAAGGTGTGTGCCGATATAGCTCAGCCGGTAGAGCACTCCCTTGGTAAGGGAGAGGTCACCAGTTCAAGTCTGGTTATCGGCACCAGAATTCGGGGTGACGTCATGGGACGTCGCGCCGTTTTGTTGTATATGCTCAATCAGTTGCTCGGAGACAGCTTATGTCAAAGGAAAAATTTGAACGTAAAAAACCCCATGTAAACGTGGGTACGATTGGTCACGTTGACCACGGTAAGACCACGTTGACTGCGGCGATGTGTAACGTATTG
>RFGJ01000452.1 GCA_003696665.1 Gammaproteobacteria bacterium
TAGGGGTGGCTACTTGCCGCTTCTGCTGTTGTTGGCTGCTAAGGACGACACAAAACGGGAAAAGCCCCAGAAAAACATGCCGAGCCCCACAAAAAATAGAGCCAAACCAACCGGGGAGCCCCAAGACAACACAGTAACCCATTCCATTGTTCTTTCTCCTTGTTTGTGGATTGGATGAGAGACTTCTCGCTGAACTCTCTCTGTGAGACGGCCTCAGCATACCCGAGCGTGGGGTGAGGCGTCATCACCAGGTGTGGTGATCCATGTGGTGATTGATGTGGTGAGCGTGGAGGTGAGCGAGGGGTGACGGCTGGCGATGGTGGTGCTGCCCTGTTTCACCGCGGTCAGTCTGTTCTCGTAGTTATGGATCAGGGTGTAGGCCACTCCGCCGATGGCTTACGGTGGATACGGGTACGCGGTGGAGGAGGAGCGAGGCGACGAAACGACGAAATGACGCGTTGGCTATCCGCCCGGATAGCCAACGCGAAACCGTTTATCCGGGGGAGTCACCGCCACCCCGCTGCGGGAATAACATGCTCCCAATGGCGGCGGCTGTCCACCAACCCACGAAAAACAGGATGCCTACGTCGGGAGTGTGGAGTGGGAGCAAGCGAACGACCAATCCAGCAAGTGTGCCCCCCAATCCGAAGATCAGAAATGCAACGATTCGCGGCCGGTACTTACGCACTGTCATTACCCTTTGCAGACTCTCAACAGTAGCCCAATCCTTCTGGAGAACCGCATATCGTGTCGCAACCCCACCCAACGGCCCACCAGCAGACAGCAGCATAAACCGCTGCACAAATAAGCGGACATAGTACATAAGCGACGCTAAGGCATATTAGGTTGCATGCAAGATAGCCGGAGACACCACACCCAATAGAATATACAAGGCTACATATGTCCAGACACGCGCTACAACTATCGCTTTGTGGCGAAGTAATGTCCTTGGTTAAGTCAAGTTCACTAATCTGTCCCGTGGACTGCGCAACAACTATCCGATCCCTTTTCCTAGACAGGCGCTTTGTCCGTTCCACGTTCCCCTTTACCAGTTCACACACCTCTATTTCCGACACAACACCATCTCTTTCATGCAGGATGCCAATGCCCGTATCGATATGCGAGCCATGACGTATGAATTTTATTTGTGCATCACCGTCTTTCGAACTGTGAAAGGGTAAAGTTACTAGTAACACATGGTTCTTTTCATCCAGATCGACTCTGACAGCAGTCGAAAGATTGGGATCGTCATTATATCCTTGATCAAGGAGGAATCGACGCAATTTGTCTGTTTGTGGATAACTTCGAGCGGCTGCGACGGCCTCCTTTAGATCTATTCCTGATAACATCTTAGCGTGAATTCGACCGCTTTGACCACCAGATGACACGAGTGGCAAGTAGACGTGCGACGGGCGAGCATCGGGGACTGGATCGGAGGCCAGGGACTTGGGTGCTTGCCCAACGAGTATAATCCCTGTGAGGACGCCGATCATCTGCTTGAGTACACCCCGCCGACCCGGCTGAAAGACCATTGCGTTCTGCACAATCTGTGCCAACCGCAGCGCCCGCCGCGGACCCAGCACCCGCACCAATCGGGCGCGCATACCGATACCCGCATACACCCGCCACCGGTCGCCGTCCACCTCCAGGAGCATGGGCTCCCAGCGCCAGCCGGGTTTCACCTCATCCAGTATAGATCGCACGTCAGGGCCGCGCAAGCTGAGCGCGGTGAGCTTGCCGTCCGCGGCTTCTTCCACCCGGCGAGCCAGGGAGGAACAGAGGCTAGAAAGTAACAATTCCGGCCTGCCCACGAATGCTACAAATCTCACGAAGATTGACTCCCATTCAGAACCCAACGGTGGATACGCGGTAAAGTCCGTTTCCTGTATATCCTACCCAATGTTCGCTGTATGCATAGTAGTAATGATATTGACCACCGCAGAGTAGAACACTTTTCGCCGGGCTGGATACAGCGATGAAGCCACTTCCACTTACGATTGCACTCGAGGACCACTGGCATTGGCCCGATTGATCCACCTGCCAGGAGAACGCCCTGACTTTTACCGGGGCATATCCCCCTCCACCCTGCACCTCTCCCCAAGTCTGACCGTGGGCCCAGTACAGGTCACTGCCCCAATTTCGATAAGTTTGTCCAGAGCCCAGGTAAAATGGATTCGAACTACTCCAATAACCTGCAGGAATCGTAACAGAAAAGGATGATAGTGAGTGAGCTGTTATTGGCATAGCAACGTTCGATAGCCATACCAGGAACACGGCGACAGCTATATTTTTCCACCGAAATCGAAGAAACTTATCCGACAGCATGACATGCCTCCTGTATTTTTGTGTGTGCACTGAGCATCATCGTTGAAGAAACGGTAGGTAGATCTGCTTATGCTGAACGGATTCCCCCGCTATAGATGCTAGATGCTCAAGCAGGGCGGACAGATTTTGATCCGACATTGTATAGAAATCTATCTGGACGAAGGTGCCCTGAACTTCGAACATAACACTGCGGAGACCCTTTATCTTGCTCCACATCATCTCCCAACCCTGGACGGTTTGCCCGTTGATCACCAGTGTGATCGGTTGGCTCGTGCGCCATCCAGGCAACGCCTGGCGCAGCAGTGGAACGATTTGATGAGTAGGACCTTGCAATATCTGGATTTGCATATCGGACGGACTGTGGCTTGATGCGTATGTGATGTTCACAGGTGCATCGCAGAGACTTAACGTAAAAGCGAAGCCTTGGTGTGTGCATTGTGGCCACTCGTGCGAGGCGAAATCCAATTGGATCGAATCTAAACCGACCCGTTCTCGCACTGTTTGCGGATCCAAGAGTACAAGAGGGGAAGTAGGAACCTGGCCTACCACACTCTCCAGCTCCGATAGAGCCACTCCTGATTTTCTGAACAGTACAGTACGAGGACCTGCGAACTGTCCAGCCGCTTGCATAAATCTCCGTTGTTCTGCTAGCAAAGTCTGAGCCTCAGGAATCACGAAATTGTCCCAGTCGAACGAGAGCTCCGAGCGCACCAGGATTTCTGGACGTGAGTTTTGCTGTTCCCAAAGCAGCACAGGACCATCAGCAGTCAGGGCGAATAGTTGGCGACGAATCGTCAAACGGGTTTTCGTATCCAGGGTGCGAAATTCCTGTACGGATGCAAAATGCAAATCCTCTGTAAATGCGTACGGCTGAGCGGTCAATGGATCTGAACCGAACGTGTCAGGAGATGCTTGCAAGGGATCCATCTCAAGAAGCCAAGCCGGCCTGCCCCAAGAAGACTCAGCGACTCGTTGCATGGAGTGAACCTGTATTGAAGATGCATCTTGGATGGCCATAGGTGCTGTCCGCTCAGTCTGCTCGCGGGGAAAGGCAACTGCCAGGCCAGAAATCGGATCGTAGAGTTGGAAGGTATTTCTGGTCAAGACCCGTTCCCCGATAATCGTGTCTTGATGATTGACAAGTCGCTCAATCTCATGAAAACCCTCTTCTGTTATCCATTTTTCAGTAACGCGTTTCCCTTGATAGAAATGGAGTACGGGCAAGTGATATGGGTCAGGCGGCTCGCTCATCGACGGATCCGTCCGCCAAGAAAGGGTAGTTGTGAAGTGTAGCACTTCACCGTCGTCGAGAACGTCGGATGCAAAAGCTGTGAGATCGCCTTGCTTTAACAAAAAATTTCCGTACGCTCGGGCAACCACGGGCAATAAGGTATTCCCAAGTACTGCAAGAATGACGGCACCAAACGCTACAAGAACGAAAACCCACCTTTTTCTAAGTTGGCTTACCATTTTCCTTTTCTCCCGATTCTACATAATTATGGAGGAAATCGCTCCGGAGCTTGCTGTCAGTTTACCACGGGGGGGGTGATGTCAAGGGGTTTCGCGTTAAGATTTTGCTCCGATTATTGTACGAATACTGTACGAAATGGCGTCGCAATGTGACGGAGTGTGCGTGGTGGGACAATCCCGGAATCTTCCGAGATTCCGGGATTGTCCCACACAGGACGGATGAAGGAGGCGACGAAGAGATGCGGCGGCGATCCATTTGTATGGATTGCTACCGAATCGCCACTTATTCAAGGAGAGTCACGCTTATCTCCAGGAGGAAATAACATACTCCCAATGGCGGCGGCTGTCCACCAACCTACAAAAAACGGCAGCCCCGCATCCATATAGGGAACGTGAATTGGAAGCAAACGTATGATGAGCCCAACGACTGTGCCTGCTAGTCCAAAGGATAGAAAGGCCTTGAAGTTCATTGTGTCCCTTCCTTCGCCGGCATACCGCTATCCAGGACGCTCTTCCCTGTGACTGCGGTTGAGCCACTGAAGCAACAAAGTCAAGACGATGACCGCCAGGCCGGCCAGGGCGATTGGGATGCCAATACTGAA
>RFGJ01000453.1 GCA_003696665.1 Gammaproteobacteria bacterium
AAATCCTTGTCTTCGCCAACCTGCTTTGCCAGTTCATCAGGGGTATAACCCGTGAGCCAGCAGATGATTTGGATGACCTCCTCTTCCGTTCTGTTCTTCCTCTCAGCCTTTTGAACATAGAGAGAATAGATCTTTGAGAATGCCATAGAGAAGATTTTGTGATCGGTCATCCCTTAATCTCCTCGGAGCGCTAATGACAAAGGTGTGCGGCGCAAACGAAGCGCAGCGTAGTTTGTGCCAGAATGAGCGACTTGTTAGGCATTTTTTCGCAATTCATCGATTGGCCTCTATTTGCTCCGACACTACTGCGTTTGCTACTTTTAGAACGTTGTCTAGTAATGCATCTTTATACCAACCGATTAGTTTCCTTCTGTTTGAATAACGCATCCCCATTTTTGCGGTTTCACCATTGTGGTAGTACATGTTCCTTTCCACATATATAAGAGACAGCATTTCAATACCTGAGATGGATTGCTTTTCTTGCTTTACATACTTATGAACGCTCGAAGCATCTTCTTTTAGTGACTTAGATAGTTTTTCATCATTCACAATCCGGCCTATGTAATTTTCGAAATCTTCTTTGAATGTACGACTGTTCTTGAAGGTGTGATATATCTTCTGAGAGGTCGCTTGTAGCACAGGCAGTGAATCCACTTCCTTTAGAAACTTTTGGGGATAGATTTTTGATTTTGTAACGCCCTTTGCTACGTGTTCTGTGACCTCACTGACATAATGCGATAAGGCTTCATATGCATTCCACAATTCCATCAATTGGATTAATGAAACATATGTATCCCTTACTTCTTTTGTTTTAGTAAGCGATATCTGCCCTTTAAAATCAATTTGTATATCTATTGCCAAGCGTATACGGATATTGAACAAGCGCAAACTGCGCGGTAAATCATTCTCTTCTAGCTCACGAAGCTCTCGAAGGTTCTGATCATACTGTTCGAAGAGTTGTATCATCTTTTCAATGTCTTACAGTATTAATATAAGAAATTAATTTCTTGTTCTTCTCTGATATATACGGTCATAATTCCCTCTTATCTGATATTAACCAAAAGTATGGAATGGAGAAAGGGTGGCTCGATCCAGGACCCGCGTCAATGAGGAAGTCAAATGTTGCCCTAAGGTTGCAAAGCGGATTCAGCCTTGCAGGCTGCAATCGCTGAAAAGTCCGCCGGATGACATATGAGCCTGGCCGAATTTCTTGAAGATGAATTCCCGCTGCGGGAGGGTCTGGTCTATGTCAATCATGCGGCGGTGGGCATCTGGCCACGGCGCACGGCGGAGGCGGTCAAGGCCTTTGCCGAGGAGAACATGCGGCAGGGGGCGGCGGATTACCCCCGCTGGATGCAGGTCGAGCGGCAGCTGCGCGGGCAGCTGGCCCGGCTGATCAACGCCGAGTCCGAAGCAGATATTGCCCTGCTTAAGAACACGTCCGAAGGCCTGTCGCTGATC
>RFGJ01000454.1 GCA_003696665.1 Gammaproteobacteria bacterium
GGCCTCAGGTGTTTCCCTTCCGCCAAGGCCAAGGTGGGTTTCCAGCAAGCCAATCAGACCGGATGGTCCAAGCAGTGCATCGCCGATCAGTGCATCTGACTCGCCATCGAACTCCGGCCAGCCGCCTCCGTCGAGCCCCATTCCAAATCGAACCTGCATACACCCCTCCATCAGAAACCAGTATGATAGCAGCCCCTGCGACATCTGGTGTCTCAATATATTCCCTAGAGCGTGTGTGGCTGGTGTTTTTGTTGCCATCTTTATCTTTGCTGTCCAGCGCACTTGGTCTTTGACTGTAGACAAAACATGGGCATGGGTCATGGGATTGCTGAATCCGCTCGGCAGGCAAGCTGCATTTGCGCATCCCATGCGAGATAGAAACCTTGACTAAACCGCCACCATCAAGATTAAGTGCGCTCAGCACTTAGGGTCAACTCCAAAATGTGCTGTAAATTTCCGCAGGGTTGGCTGAGTCATTTCATTCAAAAATAAGGACTCACTCCCTTTTTCAGTGATAACTATCAGTGTGTCCACCGCCCGAGTCAAAGCGACATAAAAAAGACGGCGTTCTTCATCAACAATTTTTTCAGGGTGGTCACCCAGCACTCTGGTGAAAATCCAGTCTGGATGAATGAGTGGATAGCTACGTTGAATGGCATCAAGAATGATCACTACGTCCTTTTCTAGACCCTTATACTTATGAATAGTCGAAATGGAGGCCTTGTCTGCGATCTCTCTTGGAAGGTCCTTGCAAATCGATTCTTTGAATCTGTCTAAGTCCCTGTTTCTCCCAGTGCTTTGAAAGCTGACAAACCATGGAACGGTATTTCTTCGGGCTAGGAGAACGACATTCTTCCCGTCCTTGTGGACTGAATTGATCAACCTTCTAACGGCTGGAGAAATTGCATCTCCAGCAAACTTTGTGCTTTCATATGGATTAGGCTTGAACTCGGATAGGCCTCCAATCAGAACCTTGCCACTTGCAGGCTTAGTTGATTTTGCTGGCTTCCCTTGATTGTGCATCAGTGCATTACCGGCCTCAACGTGCGCCGTTTTTCCTGGCCATGGGCTGTCGATCCGGCACAGAGAGCATATTCGGAATTGTCGGGCCTGATTTCGTGAACGAATGGAGCTAGATTCAGCCCATGCTGGTCGGCGTGGATTGTGGTGGAACCTTTACCGATTTTGTCGTCTGCGACGCCGATGGCGTTCGCTTTCACAAGCAGCTGTCCACGCCCGATGATCCGTCGCGCGCGATCCTGAACGGCATCCGGGCCCTCGGGCTGGATGCCGGATCGCTGCATCTGGTGCACGGCTCCACCGTCGCCACGAATGCGGTGCTCGAGCGCAAGGGAGTGCGTACGCTGTTCGTGACCAACCGTGGCCTGGAGGATCTGCTGGCCCTTGGCCGGCAGGTGCGCCGCGAGCTCTACAATCTGACGCCGGAGCCATATGGCAGGCTGCTGCCAGCCGATGACTGTCTGGGCGTGGGCGGTCGCGTGGATGCTGACGGATGTCTCGTGGAGCCGATCGATGAGGAAAGCCTTCAGGCGCTGGCGGATCGCGCCGGCGATTATGAGGCCGTGGCCATCTGCACCTTGTTCTCGTTTCTGAATCCGATCCAGGAGTCCGAGCTCGCCGCAGTGCTGCCGGCTCATGTGTTTGCATCGCTGTCCCACCGGGTGCTGCCGGAATACCGCGAATACGAGCGCGCCTCGAC
>RFGJ01000455.1 GCA_003696665.1 Gammaproteobacteria bacterium
CATTTGCGAATGGCCGTCAACATGCCCAGCGCCAGAATGTCGACCTTCATAATGCCTAAGGCCTTGAGATCGTCTTTATCCCATTGCACCACACTCCGTCCTTCCATAGCGGCCGGCTCCACCGGCACCAATTCAGACAAAGGCTGCTCGGACAACACAAAGCCTCCGACGTGTTGCGACAAATGGCGCGGAAAACCCAAAATCGCGTGAACACAGCGCCATAAGCAGGCAATTAAGTGGCGCCTTTCAGGCACTTCAATGTCGCGCAAATAAATGCGGAACTGTGCCTCGTCCATTGAGGCCAACTCACGTTGGAAGGACTTGATTTCTGTCTCTGAAAATCCCAACGCTTTACCAACATCACGAACAGCAGAGCGCCATCGATAAGTTATGACGACAGCCGTCAGCGCCGCCTTGTGTCGCCCATATTTCTGATACAAATATTGAATCACTTCTTCTCGGCGCTCATGCTCAAAGTCGATATCGATGTCCGGGGGTTCATGGCGCGCTTCAGAAACAAATCGTTCAAACAGCACATCAATTCGCTTTGGATCCACAGAGGTAATGCCTAAACAAAAACAGACCACCGAGTTGGCGGCGGAGCCACGGCCTTGGCACAGAATGCGGCGCGTTCGAGCAAAGCGCACAATGTCATAGACGGTCAGAAAATAATGCGCAAAACCGAGCTCTCGGATAATCCGAAGCTCCTTCTCAATGCGTGCCTGGAGTTCGTCATCCCACCCCTCCGGCCAACGTTCACGCGCCCCCTGCCATGTCAGTTCCGCCAAGTATTCATTGGCTTCGCGACCGTGCGGGATGACTTCGGAAGGATACTGATAGCGTAACTCGTCAAGGGAAAAGTGACACAGATTGGCAATGGCAACGGTGGCGTCCAGCCACTCGTTCGGAAACCAGCGCTTAAGTTTATCTAGCGGCCATAAATGCCGAGCGGCATTGGCTGCGAGCCGATCACCCATTGTGGCCAGCGGTTGGCCTTCACGGATGGCCGCCAGTGTATGATGTACAAACAATTGCGAAGGCGCGTGCATCTCGGCTCCACAACTCGCCACGACAGCACACTCCAGTTGTGCTTGCCAATACAACACTGTGCGCCGCCGTACTTCATCACACCCATCCATCGCCCATTCGGCCACCACGGCAAATCGATAAAAATGAGCCGTCAAAGCACGCAATGGTTCTGCTTTTGGTCGACGCGCCAGCTCAGGACGCCATAGGGCAATGCATCCCGAGGCCTTTTGCAGTAAGGCCATATCCATCCGGTAGCTTCCTTTGGTTGCCCGCATGCGCGCATCGCTGATGACCTGACATAGTTGGCGATAAGCCAAGCGATCTGGCGCCAGCAGAATCCATGTTCCGGGACAGTCAACAAGTGAAAATTCCGCACCAACAATCAACTGAATATCAAGCGCTTGGGCCACTAGGTGCGCGCGCACAATGCCCGCTAGAGAACACTCATCCGTCACCGCGATGGCGTGATAACCAAGTTGACTGGCTGTTTGCACCAAGCACTCCGGCGATGATGCACCACGCAAAAAAGTAAAATGACTGAGACAGTGCAGCTCTGCAAACATGACTAGCACCACAAACCATGCAAAAACCAATCACCTGACAGATCACGAAAAATCCAGCCACGACGCCCCTTCCGATCCCGGGCGCGAAAATAAACCCGTGCACAGGGCTGTGTCGTCCACCAATCGGTGCGAATCCAGCATGGTTGCGCCAGTCGATGCCAGTCTCGACGGTCGATAGGCATTGGCGATGGCAATAACCACAAGGGCCGAGGCGCATGCCCGATGGCAGTGGGCTCGTCTGTATTCGGCAAAAGTTGTGCACAATACCGTGATTGCTTCTCCGGCCTGTGCGCAGCCTGTGCTTGCAGAAAAAACACCGCATCATGGCCGAGCCGAGCCTGCAAGCGTGCCAGCAACCATTCCGGAGGCTCGCGATAGGGTTCTGCGAACAGGTCAGCAGTAGCCTCGGTCTTTGCCCAGAAACGCCAGCACAAGAGGCGCACACCAAAAACCGGTGGTAACGTGCGTGACGCAAGTTTCAGTCGAATCAGCGTGCGCCATTGTTGAACCGTTGTCATGGCTTCCGCGCCTTTGATCATCAATCCACTGGCTGTTTTTCCATGCAAAAAATGCAGCTGGATTCGCGCCGGATTCACCCTGTGTTGCTGACAAAACTCTTGCAATTTCTGCAACACGGGTTGTAAAGCGAATAGCAATGCATCCTGACGGTCAATGCCGTAATCCCAGTGACTTTCTTCCTGAAACTCCAGCGCTGGCGCAATGCGCACACCATGTTGCAACGAAGCCGTTGATTGCAAGCCGTCACGTATATTGACGGCTTCCGGTCCCAGCAAAACCAACAATTCATGTCCGGCAAAGCGAAAGAACTGTTCAAGACAAACGACACCTACTGATTGCAGCGTCGTCGCCCACTGTGGATCAAAACAATCAAGCGCGGTCACGGGCAGCTTGCCAAGCCAATCACATTGTTGCGCCACCGATTCGCAAAAGGTTGGCTGTTCATGAAATGCAGCCAGACACCAAGCCGCATACGGCGAGGGCATCACACTCCACTGCATGGACCATGGCCATGATTTCAGCATCTTGGTAAGGCGTTTGAAAAACACTTTCCCACGCCCCCATAACCCTTCCGTGCCCGATAGGTTGGCCGCCAGCGTATGTTCATTCAGCCAATAGATCTCGTTTGACAGTTCAAAAGCCCGTGATGCCATGGCGTGACGAAATCTGTCCGTCTGTGACGGCATATCAACACTTTTCAACTGTGGGCATAGCGCCTGCGCTTGATGTCTGGACATCCCAACGGCAATGCCAAGACAGCGAGCCGCTCGATTGGCCTCGATCACACGATCATCGCGGCTCACTAATACCGCAGGCATCCCATCAACGTCACCTTCGAGCACCCCATCCAGACGCCAACAGAAAAAATGTATGACCATCCAGCGTGGCGCGCCGCCCATTTCAATCTTCCTGCCAGCAAAATGCCTGCTTATGCCCTTGTCCCGGCAATCGATATGGCTGCACGAGCAAATGCGCACGACCGTCCACGCGCAAATAAAAGCGGTAGTCCACCGGAGAAAACTGGGTGGGGCGCCCAACTCGAAAAATCCAGAGCAGCTCAAGCGATGAGTTCAAATATGGCCGGATGCGCTGCCAATGCGACTGCCGGAGTGGCTGTGCAAGCCACACCATCGACGCACGAAACAAACCACTGGCCAATGCTTGTAACAATGCCCATAACGCATCAGCATCATTTTCGGCGCGAACAAACCAAAAACGCTCGCAGCCGCCTGCCTGTTGTGCCCACGCGGGCGCACAAGGCAAATAGGGCATGCCGACACAAAAAATTGCGTCTTTCGCTGGCAAAGTACGGAAATAAGCCATCGGCAAGGCCATTTCACCAATGCCGAAATGCGGCACCACACATTCAATGGCTGCGTGTTTTTGCCACCCACCCATGGGCAGCCAGCGGTCAAAGTCGGCACGACCAGACGACACAACACTTTGCTGTCGCCCCTTAGCATATTCACGACCGGTACGACATAACGACTGCCAGGCCAAAACAGGATCCATGACACACACGCAAAATACTACTCATATGAGTAGTATTGCATAAATCTGTCAGAACGCAACTGGCAGACACGCCAAAATGCCTTGTGTCGGCGATCATTACCGACTAGAATTCAAACAAACGTTTAAAAATATCGGAACGTCTTAAGATTTCCCAAAGATGAAGCAGAAATACGAAGAGTGGGCTAACGCCTTGACGCATGGCATCGGTGCCATTTTCGGTGTGATCGCCTTGACCTTGATGATTGTCGTCGCCGTACGGCTTGATGACCCATGGCGTCTGGCTGCCGGGCTGACTTATGGCATCAGCCTGACCATACTGTTTCTAGCTTCCACGCTCTATCACAGCGCCCGCCACCCAGCGTTGAAACAACGCTTTCAGGTGCTCGATCATTGCGCCATCTATCTTCTGATTGCCGGAACTTACACGCCATTTTTATTGATTAGCCTCCGTGGCGCTTGGGGCTATTGGCTCTTTGCTGTCATTTGGTCGCTCGCCATTTTTGGCATTGTGTTCACGCTGATGTGGCGCAAGCGCTTTCCTCGCACAGCACTGGTCACTTATATCGCCATGGGCTGGCTCATTATCGTGGCGGCCGGGCCGATGCTTGAGTCGGTGCCACAACCAGCATTATGGCTTTTGCTCGCCGGCGGGCTGGCTTACACAGTCGGCACCATTTTCTACGCCAAGGATGAGCACATTCCATTTGGCCACGCCATCTGGCACATTTTTGTGCTGCTCGGTGCCGCCTCCCATTTCATCGCGATTTATTTCTACATTTTGTCGCCACACATCGGCGGCCAGAGCCCACACTAAGTTCGCCGATCATTTGTCGAGAAATTCACGCCAGCGCCAACGCCAGATGCCGATGTAACCGACCAACGCCACCAGCACCCCACCAACCATCAGCCCCCACAAGGCCATACGCCAACCTTTGACCTCAGGTGCCCACAGCCAGAGCGGCAGGACACCAGCAAAAAAGATCGAAGCGCCTAGCAAGAAGAGCCGAAATGCAAATTTCGGCTCTTCCTTCCAACGCTGCCAAAAGCCTTTCATCAACCGTCCAGCTTCAGACCCGTATGGGCGGCAAGAAAGACGATGATGTCTCTGGCCTCTTCAATGCGCTTGGCCGTTGGCTTGCCGGCACCGTGTCCGGCATTGTGCTCAATACGCACAATCACCGGTCGCTTACCACTATTGTAGGCCTGCAGGCGCGCAGCAAATTTGAAACTGTGGTAGGGCACCACGCGATCATCGTGATCGGCGGTCATCACCATAGTCGCCGGGTAATCAACACCTTTTTTCAAGTTATCATATGGCGAATACCGATAGAGCACCTTAAAGTCATCCAGGTTGTCGGCACTGCCATACTCAGCAACCCAGGCCCAGCCAATGGTAAACTTATGAAAACGCAACATATCCAAAACGCCCACCGCTGGGAGCGCGGCAGCAAACAGCTCCGGACGTTGGGTCATGGCGGCACCAATCAGCAGCCCGCCGTTTGAGCGACCATAAATGCCAAGGTGTTTAGGCGACGTATAACCATCCGCAATGAGATATTTGGCCGCCGCAATAAAATCATCAAACACATTTTGCTTATTGTGTTTCATGCCCGCACGATGCCATTCTTCACCGTACTCTGCACCACCACGCAAGTTGGCCACTGCATAGACACCACCAAGCTCCATCCACGCCAAATTCTGGACCGAAAACGCTGGCAGAATGGAAATGTTGAAACCGCCATAGCCATAGAGCAGCGTTGGATTTTGGCGATTTTTCTTAAGGCCTTTCTTATACGAGATGGTCATGGGCACGCGCGTGCCATCCTTGCTTTGGTAAAAGACCTGTTCGCTGACAAAATCGTCTGGATTGAACTTCAGCTTGGGCGCCCAAAATTGCGTTAGCGCATTTTTGGCAAAATCGTACTGATACAAGGTGGTTGGCCGAACATAATTGGTGAACGTGACAAAGGCCACATCACTGTCTGCACGACCCACCAAATTGGACGCGGTGCCAATGCCCGGTAACGGCACCTCTGCCTTGAACTGACCATCCAGGCCGTAAATTTTCAATTGGCTCCGCGCATCTTTTAAATAGGAGAGCGCAAGCAAGCCATTCACCACCGCCGCGCTACGCAACGTCTCGGCTTGCTGCGGCACCAC
>RFGJ01000456.1 GCA_003696665.1 Gammaproteobacteria bacterium
AAAAAAATCGTAACCCTTTGCCCAGAGGATGGTTCCGTCGAAATCCATTCTTCCAATCATGACTGGCAGTTCGCCATAGGCGGTATAAATGAAAAGCACATCGTCATTTTTCCCCGGGATCGTGGTCAACTGAAAACAGGGAAAGTAGGGGGCGTGCAGTCGATAGGCCCATTCTATTTCGTAGTCATGGTTCAGTTTTGCGATAAAGCCTTCGGGATTGGCGTCAAGGGGGTTCTCGAAATGGTGTCCCGGATCAAGGATTCGCCCGGAAAGCAGGAAAGCATCCTCGTCGGGCAGGTAGTGCAAAAGGATGTTTCTGGGCCTGGAGGCAAAACTGTGATATAGCGGAAAGCGGATACCCTGCAGGAAATTGCCTTGCGGATCAAGTTTCATGAGGAAAAGCGGGCTTTGTGCAGGTGGAGCAGTGAAATAGCCTGCAAAGTGTAGCATGCCCTCGTTGTCAATTGTATAATCGGTGGGGAAGCCATGGCTCAGCGTGATGTCTTGAGGCAGGTATTTTTTTGCCCACAAGACAGAATCCTGAACAAAATCCCACAGAGCCACGACGGGCACTCTTCGCGCCGAGGCATTTTGCAGCGTATCGTAATCGCCATAGGTGCACAGAGCTTTGGACGGGTCAAGGAACCCCATGGCAGCACCAGTGGTCCATGTATGAAGTTGAAGCCATCTGGCATTGATCAGATTGAGCGCCTGGTCAAGAATGAAAACCACACCACATTTGTTTTCGGGGGTATCTTCTTCACAAAATTGCAGGCTTTGGGAAAACAGGATTTTGCCAAACCCGCTTTTTATTGCTGTCGTGTATAGTGGTTGATTATCATTCAAAATGAATTGAATATTCTGAATATTTTTCCCCTGCTCATTAAAAATATGTAAATCACACGAAGCAAAGTCCCTGGAATCCACAGCAAAAAAAGAATCCAAAAAAGCCATTTGGTTTACACCGGCAGGATTGAAAGATGCGTCTTCTCCATTCTGCTGGTAATAAGCTTTGAGGAAGGTGGTTTGACTCCATGACCAAATAGCAAACAATTGAATTATAGCAACGGTAGCGACTATTCTCATGACAAAAAAGCAGTTTGAAAAAGAGCGGGGCACACAGTGCCGACAGTCAGGCGCTGTATGCCCCATAAATTGTGGTGTGTGCTCAGAATGTTTTTTTTACCGGCGGTTCTCCGGGCGTCGGTCCCTGTTTGCAAGGATTCGGTTCATCGCTGGTTCGGCTTCTGCAAATATACTGCCGCAAGAAAGTAGCTGTGCTGCTATTCCAGTCAATGTCATTTGCTTCGGAAAAAGCGAAGTCATCCCAAACCTGTGAATCGGGCGAAGCATCCTTGCCATGTGCAAAACAACGAACCGTGACATGCACGGTAAAGTTCGGATCAAAACTGATCAGTTGAAACCGTTCGCAATCCGCTTCGTCCCAGGTGCCGGGCAGATCGATAAAAGGAGTCGGGAAATCGCCTTGTTGACCGGTGGTGATATTAAGCCATACACCGTTTACGCCATCTAACGTAAAATCGAATTCATCTATATAATCTGGCATGAGGAATTCTGGAGCCCCACCGCCATCAACTCCCAGAATACTCATCTGGCACTGGCACTCCTCCTGCACATCTTCCGGATTGCCCTGCGGGGCGCCTGCGGCAAGGGGTGGCGCCGGTTCGGGCGGCGGTATGGCTTCAGGCGTGCAGGCCCAAAGGCCGAAAATCAGTGCGCACAACAAGCTGGCTACAGCGGGGGGGGGTAAACTGCAAA
>RFGJ01000457.1 GCA_003696665.1 Gammaproteobacteria bacterium
CGCGCCGGCCTGCGCGAAGACAAGTTCGGCTGGGTGGTGCCCGTGCGCCTGCCCGAGTCGATCGACGTGTGAGGAAGCACACTTCTATGGATATGTAAAGCCCCTGGGTAAGTTCAGACACCTGCCCGGGGGCTTTGTGTATGCCAAGAAGTGCTAATTTTGAGGAAACAGGTAGTTATGGCTGCAGATTTTCAGGATGCCTGGATGCGTCACAAAGAAGATGGCGATTTGCTTTACGCCAAGGAGCGGTGGGCCAATGCTGACCATCTGTATGGGCTGGCTGTCGAGTGTGGGCTGAAGGCCGTAATGCGGGCGATGGGGATGCCGGTTAGCTCTGCAGGAGTGCCAATATCCAGATACCACAGGGTGCACTTGCCTGATATTTGGTACGTATTTCATGCTTTTGTTTCGGGTACCCATGCAGCGGGGCTTCTTCCTTTCCTGAGCCAATCATCTCCCTTTGATAACTGGAGCGTACATCAACGTTATGAACCGAGAAGCAATTTTTCACAAGAAATTGTGGATGAGCACAGAATGGGATTAAAAGAAGTAGAGCAACTGTACTGCGCCGGGAAGCGTATCAATGCAGATTTTTTCTGAATTTGGAAGTGTATGAGATACGACGAAGTTATACCCAGGTTGGTGGCCATGCTTGAAAAAGAGCAGTGGTTCCAAGAGTGGCCGCCAAGCAAGAAGCTAATCATCAATCGCGATGTGCGTGGACGAATCGCGTTGATCCTTCCCAAAAAGCTGAAGGAAAAGTTGGAAGAAAGGGTGATGGAGTTTGCCCAGGTAAGGATGGAAGAACTAAAACCATGGATATATCCGAAAAAGGGTAGGGTATTCAAAGAGGAAACTTTGCCCCCACTTCCACCCGCGCCGCAATACGAAATCGATGGGCTTCCGCATGTGGTGGTGGTAGAGCGCCTTTTGCAAGGCAACGAATGGGCCACAGTTGCAAAACCGCGCACCGATCGCCTGGTATTTTATTCTGTAAAAGGCGGAGTGGGTCGTTCTACTGCACTGGCAGCCACGGCCTGGTATCTGGCAAAAAAAGGCAAACGCGTACTGGTCATCGACATGGACTTTCAG
>RFGJ01000458.1 GCA_003696665.1 Gammaproteobacteria bacterium
GTCTATGTCCACAATATCGAAACTGAACAAACCGTGTATTACACCGTGCGCATCATTCGCGAAACAGAGGTTTTTCAGAGCAACCGATTTCAGTCCACTGTGCTAAGACGCACTGCCGTCTCAGGGCCATTTCCAGCAGAGCCGGAAGCGGCTGAATACATCAAACTAGTGTACCGATTGGAGCGTAATATTTTTAACGAATTAGGTATCCGGCCACCGGGCAGGGGTGTTTTCTTTGAAACCAGGACAGGTCCGAGGGGAGCTGGCTATTACATTGGCAATTTTCCAACAACCGTAACAACAATTATCGGTTTCGCTAGTATTGGCCAATACGGATATGCCAGCGCATTAACCGTCGCTGCGGGGCTAAACGGCATGATTAACACATATATCGCCGAAAGACTTACGCAACAACTAGGCTTTGACGTGACGAGCGCAGATGTTGGTTGGTATATCAACCGTTTGATCGGACAACTGCAAATCTCAAACTCCAATAGCTCTCAGTTTCAAATTACGGGCTCAATGGGGGCACGGCTACCTCTTATCGGTTCCGCACAAGCCAACGGTAGCGCCGGCCGTCAATTCGGAACAACAATGCAGTTCACCACTTCATTTACGTCACCCACGCTCAACATTGTTTTTGACGACGGGATGATTTCCCTAAAGTACGACCCAAGTACCGGACGATGGAACATCGACTATTTAATGGATGCCGAAGGTCAGATAATTCTTTACAAAGATGGCAAATGGCAGCTTGTCGGTGAATACCGTGTAACCGACAAAAATCAAGCACTCTATCAGATGATTTTCCGGATCATGCGCATGTATAACCTAATTAATCGGGCACAGTTTCTGCGTATGACCCGTGTCGGATCCGTTTTTACCTGTGAAGGCTGGGGTCCCTGCACTCCCGAAGATGAAGACCCAAACGATGACGACGAAAACGACTCCGAACAACAATAACTGTATCACCAAGGCCCCTGATGGGGCCTTGCTTTTGACCGCTTTTGTTGAGTCAACCTGATTACCACCGAGCTTTCAACGACTGCGCGGTGGTGTGAAAGTTTTCCTACAGCAACAGAACGAGTTGACATTGTCTATATGCTTCGTTTTGACACTATTTCGTTTATATACGCATCAGGAAGAGCCACATTGGCGGTGACTTAAATGCAGACTAGAAACATATCCCAACACAACTCCAAAAACGTAGCAGGTGTGAATTTTTCACACAATGCGCAGTTTTTCATTGCCAAGCTGTGAAAAGCCATTTTTATAATTTTCTCGCCAAGGACAACGCCGTTCCTTGGATATGCATTTGAACCGTTCATGTGACAAGGAGGCAATATGACAAACCTGTTCAAATGCCTAATCAGCACCCTGATGTTATTCGCCGCTTATGCTCATGCCACTGTTCGCGTCCTGCCGTGCGATACCTCTGGCTGCTCAGATAGCGCGCGTGTCAAA
>RFGJ01000459.1 GCA_003696665.1 Gammaproteobacteria bacterium
ATCCACGGTAATGACCAAATTCTTGTACTCCATCCCCTTACTTTTGAATACTTCACTCCGAGACAATTTCAGCTGAACATTCCCATTGGGCTTTAGACAGCAAGCCCAACCACGGCTGCAGCGGACAGCGGCTATGCCGCTCGCGAAAGCGGGCGCGATTTGCAAAGGAAGTAGCGGGTTGGCCATGGTGGTCTTGCAGTCGCCGGCGCTGCGGACTGCGTCCGCTGGCCGGGCCTTGCTCGCTGCGTTTGCGGCGGCCCAACGGCGCATCCGCAGCGCCGTTGGGCGGCAGAAATCGAGGTTAGTGTCTCAAAACAGGTACGCATTGTGTAAGCTATACTATTTGCAGCGAGGTAGCACCATGACCCAAGCAGGCCAAACAAACGAGGATGAACAGAAGGTCGAATACCTGAATACTCTGAAGTCACACTTGGATAAAGAGCTTGAGCAGATAGGCGCACATGCACAATGGTACCACGGACAAGCTGCGAAAAGCAAGACTCGATACTATCTCATTAGGTTTCCAATCATCCTTCTGAGTTTCGCTCTGCCATTTCTGCTCATGCTCGAAGTTGGCAAACAAGGTCTGTCACCTTTCACAGTTGCAGCATCTCTTGTTTCGCTCCTTGTTGCAGCACTATCCACCATTGACACATTTTTCGGGTATGGGAAGACCTGGCTGGAAGAGAGGGCTGCCGAACTCGCTCTGTATCGGTTGAAGAGAGAGTATAGGACACAGAGAATAGGGATTGACGCGCCACATTCAGTGGATGAAGCAATTGAAACGGCGGAATCCCTCATTGACTCTCTGCGTAATGAATATGAACAAATAGTCGCAGGAACGATAGAGGCATTCATTGTACGAGCGGAAAGGGCTGAATCTGAGAAGCCCGACCTGCGCCTTGTTGGGTGACGAAACTACTCTCGAGCCAAAGGAGGCAAAGGCACAACAGTCGCTGCCCGTCAATGAGGTGCAGCTACATCCTCGACTTCAACGGTTTTGACAAAGATAGTAACTATTCAGGCTAAACGCTGATGGGTAGAGGGATGAAGGGTTGTCCAGTCAAAGCATCGTGCAGAGCGGCGATGACATTGGCCCCGTGCTTGCGTACAGTGGAGATGTAACTGCGAATGTCACAGAATGTGAGTGCCCCATGCCAAGTGCGGAAGGCGCCGGAGACTTTCTGTTTGACTTTGACCATTCGGATGTCCCGTTCAGCGAGATTGTTGTCAAAGGGGATCCGGAAGTCATACATGAAGGCGAGTACACCTGAACGATGTTTGTCCAGACGGTCAAGCAAGTTCTTGGGTGGTGACTGTTTGGGGCGCCCCCGTTTCGCAGGGGGCGGGTTCCGGGGTGGCGGATTGGCCTTGAATCCTCGCTGCAAGATGGTGCTGTACTCCCTCTCATAATGCGCCAGACGGTCTGGGGGGAGGGAATCGGCCTGGCTAGATACTTCTGCCACTTCGGCCTTGATGTCAAGCAGAAGGTCCGCCATTTCATCGGCCCATGGTTGTTCATACTGGTCAGTAATGAACTGCAGTTCCCGCAGATGATGAGCGTTGCAGAAGGCATGCTCACACTGGTCAAAGGTCAGATAGGAGGCCCAGTGGTCATGCAGGGCCCAGCCTGTAAACGCAGGCAAGATGCCCATAGATTTCATGGCCTCATGCCCCCGTTTGCGATGCAATCCGTAGAAGGTCAGCCACTCGGTGCCCGCACTGTGCAGCCAGTGAAGTTGACCCGCAACCCGCAGACCGCTCTCGTCGAAGTGTACGAGATGGGCCTGCAATAGTTGACGCTGAATCTCACTCAAAGTGGGCTCACATCCTGATGCAACGGCCTGATTGGCATCGCCCACAAAGGCCCAGGCCGGGGTGTGACCATAAAAGTCACCCAACAACTCGCACGTACGGGCGATGGGGATGAAATGATAGGTGTTGAGATAGCTGGCCTGGGCCTTGAGACGGGAACCATACTGGACTGGCTGAGTTACACCTTCGGGAAACGCTGCCTGCACTTGATGACCACAGCCGGGACACTGCTTGCTCTCGACCCGGTGCTCGGTCACCTCTATCTGTACTGGTGGCACATCGTACACCTGTCGACGAATATACGTGCTGGCGTCAATGCCCGACAGGTCCTGGGTACAACGGGGACAGTGGTGCAATGGATGTAGCTCTATCTGATCTGGATTCTCCCGCATCTCCAGTGTATGACCCACATGTCCTTTCTGTCCGCCTGGCTTGCGCCCTTCTGACCGACGCAAACTTCGCGTCCGCGGTTTCTTCAGCCCATCGCTGCTGGGCGGTTTGCCGCTGTTGCCGCTGTGCTTGGCAACTTGGTCTTCTAACTCTTTGACCCGCTGGCGCAGTTCATCGATTTGCTCCTGCATGAGCAGCACCAAATCGATCAGCGTATTCTTATCGAGTTGCTCCAGTTGCTCACGCTCAAATCGAGGTATCGTCTTCATAGGTCCACAGTATAGCAGGCTACTGTTTGTTTTACCTTTGCGTTCCCTTTGTCTTTTCTATCAGTTCACTAAC
>RFGJ01000460.1 GCA_003696665.1 Gammaproteobacteria bacterium
CCGCACGACCGACATGCAGCTCAAGAACGCGATCTTCGATCTGATCCAGAGCCAGCTGCAGCGGGTGGCCACCGCCAGGGCCCGCCCTGAATATGCGTTTCGGATTGTGGATCCGGCTAAATCTCCGGAACGTCCTATCGAGCCGAATCGTTTGATGGTAATCATATGGGCTCTTGCTGGCGGGGGCGCACTCGGCATGGGTATTATTTTTCTGAATAAAAAGGTATTATAACAATATAACAAACATTGCCGTTTGCTATGCTGGTCTTGATCGACTGTCGTGCCCGTAAGAGCGGCTATTGGTGGCATTTCCACCTCCACCTCTAATGGTCTCTTTCATCTGCTTCATTGCCCTGCACGGGGATGTTTAGGATAAGTGAGAACATCAAGAAACGAGCAATCTTGCAAAAGATTGCGCAGCATCATTCTGTTTCAGATTGGCAACTGCACCCGAGGTATGGAAAGGGCGGTTCGCATTTCTGGGGCTTCGATGAAAAAGAGGCCCCCTGACAGCGGCGCGCATTCCAGTTCTTCCTTGGTTAGGCCAATGCGCGCCGATGTGACGATCAGGCCGGGGGGGCGGCGGTGAACTGGGATGACACTTGTCGGACGAGGTACCGGCAGCCGGATTTCTTGCACGATCGCGCCGCTCTCTGGATCGAACGCGCGCACGCACCAACCGTCCCAGAAGGCTACCCATAACCGTCCTTGACCATCTATATTCATTCCGTCTGGGTATCCGTGGGAAGATTCCAACTGCCGGAAAACGGTGAGCTCAAGTTCCGTGGTGCCTGGTTGCCATCGAGAGCGATAAATGGTCCGGCGCGCAGAATCAGTCAGATAGACACATCCTCGTGAGGGATCAAAGGCCGGCCCATTGGTTACCCGGAACCCCTCCACCATTGTCTGCCATCCCGACGTCGGCGTCCAACGATACCAGCACCCAAGGTCTTCGACCTCCTCGTCATCCATCGTCCCAACCCAGAAACTTCCGTCGGGAGCAACCTTGCCGTCATTGAAGCGCAGCCGCTCATTCGGTTCGGGGAAAGAGGCGATTAATTTAAGTGAAAGAGGTCTGCCAGCACGTGGACGCTTTGCTAGATGGAGCCCTGAGCGAAGCGCCAGCAGAAGATCGCCTCTATCAGTTATCGCAAGGCAACCAATCCATTCCGGCAGCATCCATCGGGCGCGTGCTCCACTACGAAGGCACCAGCGGTGGAGGGCCGGTGCCCGGATGTCAACCCACCAAAGAGCGCTCTGCTCTGGCTCCCATAGGGGACCTTCTCCAAGCAGAGCATTAGCTGGCCATACACACGTGACATTGGTTAAGGGCATGTTTTGCTCAAACTGGATCATGAAGACGCGCCAAGACTCCTCCATCGAGCCACATCGTGCTTCCAGTCATGAAAGCGGCTCCAGCCTCAGATGCAAGGAACCTCACAGCTTGTCCAACCTCTTCGGGTCGTGCAATGCGGCCCAAGGGATGAGCCGTTTTGAGCGCCGCCAACTTATCTTGAGCTTCTTGAAAGCCGGCCGCTAGCATAGGGGTGTCTACGGCGGCGGGGGCCAAGGTGACGACTCGGATTTGCGGCCCGAGATCGACAGCAAGCCCACGAGTAAGACCGTGCAGTGCTGCCTTGCTCGTCGCATAGGCGGCGAAACCAGGCTTTGTAGCGCACGCGTGGACGCTACCAATATTTATGATCAATCCCTGTGTAGCACGCAGTTGGGGCGCCAGCAGGCGCGCCAGCGCGAAGGGCGCGGAGAGATTAACGAAAAGAGTCTCTAGCCAGTCCTTCCAAGAGAGCTCGTCGCATCTGCCGAGACGCTGAACCGCGGCGTTGTTGACAAGCAAGGAGAGCGAAAATTTTCCTAGCTCTCGTGCCAGCCGAGCACCGAAATCCAAGCTTTCTTCCTCTGAGCGGCCGATCCGCGCTAGATCCTCTCTCAGAAAGCAATCGCATGCCTCCTCGTTATCCGGGGGAGAAAGATCGAGTCCGATCACGTGCCACTTGTCAGCACGAAGAGCCCGACCTATTGCCGTGCCGATACCGCCAGCGATCCCAGTGACAAGGGCAGCACGGTTAGCAGGGGCACTCATTTCTTGCAGCCCATCAGTTCAACGAGCAGGTCGATCGCCTGCAGCGAAACACGCTCAACGGCTTCACGGGTGTTCGAGGCATTGTGCGAGCCGAAGATGCACCGCTCGAACGCGCGTAGCGGCGAGTCGGCCGGAAGCGGCTCAGTTTCGAAGACGTCGAGAGCTGCAGAGTGGACGATACCGCGCCGCAACGCCTCGACCAGCGCCGTCTCGCTCACTACTGGACCACGTGCGACATTTACAATTCGAACGCCTGGTTTCAGTCGCTCCAGGATTTCCATATTGAAAAGGTGACGGGTCTTGTCAGTGAGCGGGCACGTGAAGATGATGAAATCCGCCTCGTCTATACGTTCCGGCCAAGTGGCCGGCTCGACTTCGATGCCGCCCGCGGGGCGGAAGCAAGGATCATAGGCAATTATCCGCATGTCGCAAGCGATTAGTCGCCGTGCCGTTTGACGTCCGATATCACCAAAACCTACGAGAGCTGCGGTTCGGCCAGCAAGCGATATACCCTGCGGCTTCGGCCAGCTCGCTCGCAGGCGGATCTCGCGGTCCACCCAAAATGTATTGCGCGCGAGCGCGACGACGTAGTGCATGGCGATGTCAGCCACCTCACGACCAAAGACGCCAGGTGTATGAGCGGTACGGATGCCGAGCCGTCGAGCGGTGTCAAAGTCGATATTATCGGTACCGACACCCCATTTGACCAAGGCCCGCAATCGCCCGCGCGCACCAGCCTCCAGCACCCGAGCTGTGGCCGGATCGTCGCCGGCAATCCAACCATCGAAACCACCAATGTGATGGATGAGTTCCTCTTCGCTCAGGGTCTGTATCACGCGAGGGGCCTCAAACTCCAATCCAAGCTCGGCGAAGCGAGCAACGAACTGGTTTATCATCCCAAGCATGGGCGGGCAGGTCACGAGCACGCGTGGGGTGGATGTTTTCGTGTCACTCATGCGCTACCCTTCCCCTGTCGGTACCGCAGCAGCGCCTCAGCTATTGTCCAGTCGTCTGCATCGTCGATATCGACTGACTCAACTTTCGTTGTTTCAAATAACATCGGCTGTCGGCCAATGCGTGATCCCGTCGCCCGAAAACTCTCGCGGCTAAAAATATAGAGGCAGGAATTTTCTTCGAACCAAGGCTCAAGATCCTGCGTGCGCACGAGGTTGTCGGGATCGTGGTTTACGGGGCTTCCATCCGCGCGATAGAAACGGGTTTGGATGCGGGTGACGGTGAATAACGAATCAGCCTTGCCCTTCGCGCGCGCGTCCCGGAAAGCTGCAATCGCCCGGCGGATGGTGGCGGCGCTGAGGCAGGGGTTGGTGGTGTGAGTCATCAGATAAATGTCGGCCGCGACAGCCTCAATATCATCGGCAAGCACGCGGTTCATGCTGACGAAATCGCCGCACAGTTGGGGTTTGCGATCACGGATCAGCACCCGTCCGCCAAATCCTTCCTCCTTCAGGCCGCTTTCCTTGAGTTCACGTCGCGCATCCGTATTGACGATCACGCGCTCGACTTCGGGAAGTGAAAGGAGCGTGTCAAGTGTCCAGCGATAAAGAGGTTGGCCTGCGATGGTGCGAAAATTCTTTCCCGGCACGCGCTCGCTGTGGCCCTTTATAGGCAACAACGCAACGAGCTTGAAAGCCTGGTCCTGCATCCGGGGCTTCCTCCTATTATTGTCGCCGCTCCAAAGCGACGGCATTGCGGGTCGAGATGACGATCTCGAAGCCCTGCTCTAGTAAATAGGGAATCGCGAGATGTCCCTTGCCCTGCCAGCTGTGGCCATCCCACCAAGAGTCATCAAAGACCACGATGCCACCCTTCGGCATCCTTTCCACCAAGGCACGGGCACAGTCCAGATGCATTTTCCAGCAAAGCTCGTTTTCAATAGAGACACCCAAATGTTCCTCGTATCGTCGTTGTCGTTCTACGCTGTGGTGGCCGTGATCAATGTCGAAGGCATCCAGGTAGCAATAGTGGACTATTCTCTCGCAGGAGGCGAGAAAATCTTCACCTTTCATGTTCACGGCCTCGAATCCATTGCCAAAGCGCGCAAGCGTCGCTGCTGCCTGATGTGTATTCTCGGGGTCCATATCCACTGTCGTAAAGTGCAAACCATAGCGCTGGCAGATCGCGGCGAGCTGGGCCGTGGATCCCTGCCCAGGCAATTTCTCGCGGGTTGACCCAATCTCTACAAGCCATCGTCCCTTCATTGCTGTGCCCTGCCGGCGATGTTCCCGTCTCAACATTCTAATCAACAGCTCGTGCCCGTGACCTTCAATCATGCCAAGACGAAGTAACATCCTGTGAAGAGGTTTGAGAAGACCAATGCTATCAAGAATTATCTTAATATGTTTCTTCATGTTCTTTCCTATCTTCTCGCGTTTATTTTCCTTTTGCCTCGCCTTTGCTCATGAAAAGAAAAACACAAGGCAAACCGGCCCGCATAAAGCTAGTCTTTCTGCTCCGACCGGACATCCTGCAACGCTTTTCATCGTCGCGCGGGATTCTCCGTTGTGCAATCACGCAGCATATACCGAATCTCTCCACACCAAGAAGGAGTGCGGTCCGGTGAGTAGGGAACGCCTCAGGCCACCAAGCTTTCCCACAACATCAATAGCATAGTAGCGCGTAGAGAAAGTTTTCGCTCGGAGGACAAAAGGAAACGACGCAGAAATCTGCCCTATCGTGCGAAAACCAGTCAAGTAGTCGAGATGCTTCATCAGCCGGGCCGTGTGGATTAGGTGTCCAGCCGCATTCATCCTACACACGCCTCCTAATATTTTTTGGGCCCGGCTCGGGCTACACGCGTTCTCTCATCTCGGATAAAAATAGGCCTCTTTGCGTCGACGGGAAAGCTTGCGATGATCGTTGTTGCCGCGCCACGTTCCCCAGTATTGCATCAGGCGAAACATGACGATTTCGCCAGCAAACCGAAGAAAGCACCGATCGCGCAGAGCCGAAGCCCAATCGAACAAAACGCCCGAAACGAAATAGCGGAGGAAGTCGATGAAATCCACATGGATTTCTGGCATGATCGCCTGCAAGGCAATGGCTTCCCTTTCATAGCGCTGGCGGACACGCAGCCAAGACTCCTCATGAATATGATAGACGGGCGCTTCGGCGATATAGCCAACTTTCCAGCCTTGTGCCAACAGTCGTTTGGCTAGATCCATGTCTTCTAACCCTGTAAGCGCTTCATTGAAGAGATTGTCCTGCCAGACCTCACGCAGCAAGGCGGCATTGCCGTTGTTGCAGAAAAACCCCTCCTGCGGCAGAGCACTGCGTTCCGGAAAGTATTTCCGGAACAGTTGCCCTTCCGAATATTTTGACCGCTCGTGGGGCAACTGTCGACCATAGACATAGGCAATCCCTCGTTCGCCAAGCGGAGCGATGAGGCGTTCCAACCAATCGTGGGTGGCCGGAATGCAGTGCCCGCTCAAGAAGACCAGGGCTCTCCCTTCGGCGACGGCGCAGCCGAGGTTTAGCGAGCGGCCAAATGTAAACTCCTCCTTTGAAATGGAAACGAGGCGGCAACCATGCGCCTTTGCGATCTCGCGCGTACCATCCGTGGAACCGGAATCGACGACCAGGACTTCGAACCGCTCACGGGCCAAGGTCTGGTTGGCGATTGCCTCAAGCACCGCCGGCAGCCAACGCGCTTCGTTGTACGTCCGGATAATGATGCTTGCGTCCATTGCTTTCACCTTATCGTAATTTGACAAAGGCTGATCAAGAAGAAGTCGACCTTCTGTTCCTAGAAGTGGCCGAACCGTCTCGCGAAAGCAAGTGGCGCGTATCCGCGACCACCACGGCACTTCTTTTATGATGATTTGTCTAGGAGAAGGATAGGAACGTGAGTTTCCAGCATATTTTCCTGCTTAGACCAACTGCCTCGACACAAAAATTGGTAATGGCCATAGCGCAATCAATCAAACTAAGAAAATCCCCCGCGTCCATTGCAGATATTATGTTGAAAATTTATGAATCTGCGATTTCCACCAACGCCCTCCCTTTACTCAATGAGTGGCGCACGGTCAACTGCAATCCGGTCTCATATCGTCGTCCGAACAGAAGTGCCCAGGGTACAGTACCGAGCTATACCGAAGGCATCTGAAAGGCGACAAAAAATACAAAACATAGCTGTGCCGCTGCTCTAGGCCTTAATATGTTTTGTAAATATAGGTTCAATATTATCTACCAGTTATCTTGCGAGAAACGATATCTTTTAATGTGCGTGATGTATTTCTATGCATGGCTAAATGGGGAGACCACCAGAGCTAAAGCTCTTCTGAGAGTAAATAAAGGCCACGAGCGATGTATGCTCGCCTGAGTGCGCGCCTCAGCGGAGCCGATGGAATTTTCTTGGGCAGAAACGGCATGGTGGTTGCCGAGGGGACATCGGGATAATGAAGCAGCTTTAGCAAGGGGCCCGCGATTAACCTTGCGTATTGCTTCTGCCTGCGGTTAAGGACATCTCCCCATTGGCTTGCCTTGGCCTGCCGGACGTGTCCAGGGGCCTTCTTGCGCATTTGATCTGCTCTTACAGCTTGGGAAACCTCCCAGCGCGCGGATTCCGGCAGGTCAATGGCGAGAAAGGATAAAAGTGTATCATATTCTTCTTCAAAATTTTCCTTTAGTCGTTCATAAAATAAAAAATATACATCCACATTTATATCATTAATTCCTATCAACTGCTTCGCAACGTGATATGTCCATCCACTAATATAGCGAACAAAATGTCTGTTCAGCGTTTCTTCCGGGGTTGCCTCATCAGGCAGAAGGAATTGTTTCCGATACGGAGAGTGAGTATAATGAGCCATAGAGATGGCGACATCTCTAGGATCGCGCACGATGTAGATAACCTTATCAAACATATTTGCAAAATCAGCAAATCCTTTATTATATGCGGAGTGGGTCCAGACTATACTGACGTTTTTCATATATTGATTAATATCTTTGATTGGTTCGTAGAAAAAATGTGAAATGCGTGCCATAATCAAAGAATTTTTGATATCGACGACGTCGATTAAATTCTGGTCTGGCACTCCTAACATCCAATTTTTCGCCAGTTGTTGTATAGAATGATTCTTGATGTAGCCATTAAGGGGGGGCCCCGATCGTTTCAAGGTCTCTAGCAGCAGGGAGTAGACCCAATAATTACCGCTTTTTGGATATCCTGCCTGCAAGATCTTCATTGTTTGCCTTCCTCTTCGACCATGCGCCGATCCGTCGTTATTGGCGGGAGTAAGGGCGGCCACGAAATGAACGACGCCGACCAATGGCTTCCAAGCATACGTCATTAAGAAAGAAGATGGCAATCCATAAAATTATTGGGTACATTATAAAATTGTTTACAAATCCGCCAAAAAATGGAGCGGAAAGTGAAAATAGGGAGAGAAAAACAGCTATAGGAAAAAATTTGATAGATCTCATGTTTAAAAAAATCCTAAAAAGATACTCTGATGATAGTGAAATAATAAATATCATAAATATCGTTATTGAAGGGTCGAAATCCAATATAAGATCTCCTATTAGTGATTTCCATGGGTTTGTTGACATATTGTTTCTCGCAAAAGCGGCTGCAAGTTGTATTCTTATATTTTCCCATTTTTGATACAATTTTGGCTCAATAAGTGAGATGAGGCGGATAATCGCCTTTCCGTTGTAGAAACCGTGCTGCTTAGGGGGGAGAATAGTCGGTTTTTCAAGGAAATATGCTGCCTTGACAAGGCCGTGCGTAAAATACGCTAAGCCGTAAGCGGCGACGGGAGCCTGGGGAATTCCTGCGTTTTCTGCAAGCCAATAGACGGGAGGGCCGAACCTTGCTGGATGGGTCAGGTTAAGAAACTTCTCTGCCGCGTAAATGGCGTTCGGATTCCTGGCCATTGGAAAAACGACGAAAAGAGCATAAAGAACGGCTAGGGCAGCGGCTGCAAACGACCAAGCGCGCCGCAGGCGAAGTGTTGGCAAAGCAACCTGAAAGGAACATCCGTGAGGATATGCTGATGCTCTGGCAACCGCCTTTGCGAGCCAGAATGAAAGGCCAAAGAGTGCAACCATCAGAGCGATACCAGACCGTTTGCCCGTGGAAAGGCCGCTCAGCATGATTGACAGGCTCCCCCAAAAAAAGACAATGATACTTGCAATGCTGACTCGGCGATTTAAAGACCATCTGACAATTACCGTTGTTGTCCAAAGGAGAAAACCTGAGCGAAGTATCGCCTTCAGTGCACTTTCTGGTTGAAAGTCTTGATTCCCCTTCATGGTATCAAGAATTGCAAGCTTTCGAAGCGCCGTCAACGTGAAGCTTTTCAGGGCGGAAACGGCGTCGAGCAAGTCGAACATGCTGACAGCGATAAACAGAATAGAAAAGCCGTAAAGGAAGGTAACAAAAAGGGGCGAATCATCCAACCAGAGAGGAATTGGCCGCCGATCAGGATCCCCAGCTAAAGGGGCCGTCGCAGGCCGCGGGCCCCTTCTGGCAAACCACCAGCCAGTCAATCCTCCAACATGCCATGCCAGAATGGCCACGATAAAATACATAGTCGTCGTTGGCAGAAATGTAGAGTCATAAGTGCCGCCATGAATATATACGACAAAGTGAGATAATAGAAAAATGCCGGAACAAAGAAAACCTAAAGTGGCTATAACCACAGGATCAAGCCATGTAAGTCTTAAAATCCTCTGGTGTATTAGGACAATTGCAGATGTAATAACTATAGATGCTGAGAATATCGCCTGCCCCATGGATTTATTCCTTTTTGAATTGGATCAGATTGCATCGTCGGTTAGGGTCATATAGATGGATCCTCGTATCTATTTGGGTATTCATTTTGAATTTTAAATAATAAATTTATAATCATTTACCCTTTGCCGTGCTCGATACGAAAAATGCTAGGCCTTGTGCAGAACCAAACAAGATATAAATTCAGGGCGATCAATGAGACAGCCGACACCCATGCCACGGTTGTAGGGGTGCCGTAGAAGGCTGCTGCCAACTGGAACGCTGCTGCGCAGATTGTAACCAGTGCGGTTGCTCCCGTCACGACCTTTTCCTGGCCAGCAAGCTGGACAAGTTGGGTAACAGAATTGGTTGCCGCGTTGAAGGCCTGTCCTGCAGCGAGTGCTAAAAGCACGCCTGCGCCGGAGCGATACTCAGGGCCTGCGTAAGCGTTGATCACAGCCTCCGGGAAAAGGCTGATGGGAGCCAGGCACAGACCCGCAATGCTCCCAACCTTCAAGCTGAGAGCCATGGCGAAACGCCGGGCAGCGAAAAAACCTCTCATATGGAGGATGGATGCAAGCTCCGGCACCGCGGTGAGCGCGACGCCCCGACCTATGAGGTTGAAAGCCTGAGCCAGTCGGTGTCCTACCGCATATATTCCCGCGTGTGAGACGCCGAAAAAGACCCCTACCAGCACCAAGTCCATTCGCTGAAGCAGGACCTTCGTAAACACGCCAAAACCGAGCGTGAAGCCCTCGGTCAGCAGACGCCGCGTCTCCGAGCGAAAGGGTTTCATCCTAATCTGGGATGACGCGCCACCCCTCGGCCCGCCGACGTAACCACGTCCCTTCAAGAACATCGCCCACCCAATAAGTTCGGGGAAGCCATATGCAACAGCCAAGGTAATCACAACTCCAGTCGCGCTTTCGCTGCCCGTCAGCAAAACGCCCGATATTGCCAAAAGCGGAGCAAAGATTTCGCGGGGCGCCAAGGCCTTAAAATATTCCCGCAAAACCCGCAGGGCGGCTTCTCTTATATTACTATATGTGAAAATAACTAGAAAAATCATTGTTACAAATAAGGCATGGGTGGGTGCGCTTGAAGGGTGCCACCAAGCGAGATAAATACCATAGGTCAATCCGAGAATGCCAGAAACCGAGCTCAAGGCAATCCCGGCCGCACTAGTAAATCGAAGGGTCGTAACGAAATCGAGTGCACGCGAAAACTCGCGTATCGCATAGGTGGGTGCCCCCAAAGAAGTCAGTGGGATCAGGATATTTACCAACGTAAAGCCGAGAGCGATTTCCCCGAATTTCTCGGTTCCCAATTTTCTGGCCAGCACCGCAAACAGCACGAGCTGCAAAATTTTCGCGCCAGCAAGCAAACATGCGTTGGTAACATATGGCCGCCAACGCCGAGCGTTGCCCTTGTTGTTAGCTTGCCGCGCCGATGAGAGTGGACCATCCATTAAGCCTCCTGTGTGTCGGGGTCTCATGCCTGCGCGTCTTTAACAAGTTCGAGCGCCTGCTCGATGGAGATCTTTGGAAAGACGTTAAGCTTTCCCCCGACAGTGGCATCGTAGATCCGGCGCCCGGCCGCCTCAAACGCCTCTTTGGCTCGGCGGTATCC
>RFGJ01000461.1 GCA_003696665.1 Gammaproteobacteria bacterium
GAGCTTATCTATAGCACCGACTACGGCGTCCCTCTGAAACTTGTAGAGTTTCTTCCAGACAGTTGTCTGATGGATGCCTGTAGCAGACTTGATGATGCTATCTTCGTCCAGTGCCCCATCACGTTCCTTGAACAAGCCGTACAATATCAATGCATAGATAGTGTTGGGAGAACGGTCCTTGGATATTTCCCGTAGAGCCCCTGCTAGCGGGGAGTCAGCTGCCCTGGTCTTGGGAAGGTTGTGCCACTGTTGCTCAAACCAGCTAGATAGCTGAGATGCCTCTTCGGGCGTCTCAGTAACTTGGATCAAACCAAGTGGATTTCCGGGCGTAATACCCAGACCATTGGTTGTAAATGCAAAAGCGCCAAACATTCCGATCAAGGGTGACCTGACGTCATCATAAAAAACGAACATACTTTGTGGGATGGGATTGTCTGTGTGCCGAAGTTCGACCTGATTCTCTAACCATTCACATAGCTGTCTTGCTAATAAGCAATTTCGAAGTTGATTCCGATATGCGCGGTCATCAGTGCTGCCCAACAAATGAATGCAATTAGTTTCAACAGGTGCAATCAGGCGAGTTGTTGAACATTTTGCCAATAATATCTTCAGGTGCATAAATGCATAAAGAGATAAATCTGTTGTAACTAAATCCAACGAATGTACACTAGGCAAGAAGTCCATCAAAAGATCTATGGACCATTCTGATCCACTGTGCCTCACCAAGCGCAATGATCCCTCCACACACCGGGCAACCGTTCATCAATCATATTGCAGCCCCATACAGTTTTCTTAGGATCTTCGTCGCTATTGACAGCTCTAAATCTTGCGATCCCTATCACCCTCATCATCCTCTGAATGATATTCTAATAGTTCGCCGGGTGAACACTCGAAATACTTGCATAGAGCATCAATCGTATCGGTATTGGTGTTGTAGCCAGGAACATTGGCAATCCGGGTGAGCGTGGCTCGGCTGATCCCGGTTTTTTCGCTCACCTCGTTCAGGGTAATCCGCCGCTTTTCGCGGAAAGACTTCTCATCCAGCATTTTCTTTAGCAAGACTCTGATCATTCCCGCCTCCCAATTGAGCCATTCATAGCTTGAACGATGCTAGCTCATCACAAATGCGTCAAATCAATCTTGACTTATGCTCATGAAGGATTGATAATGCGCATATGTGAGCCATTCGACTCTTTCAATATCATCGATGGAGGTTGATTCATGTGCACCTATCTCACATCCGCAGAACTTGCCGAACGCATCAAGTACGACCCGCGCTATATCCGCAA
>RFGJ01000462.1 GCA_003696665.1 Gammaproteobacteria bacterium
CGTTTTCTAAGAAACAGCAACAGCGGGTTCCGGGATAGTTAAAGTTAAGCCCAATTTTCTGGCCTTACGTTGCAGGTAAGCAATTTCTCGCTGACGGAATTTCTGTTCATATTGAGCTGCGGAAGAAGGGCGATAGGGTTTCTTGAACTTTAACATGACAAAAAGCACGCGAGCCAGTTTGTGAGCAGTGGCAATCAGGGCCTGAGCAGGACCAATCCGGCTCTTGAGACGGCGATAGAAGGCACCAAATGGGGTGTCGGAGCGAATGAGAGACGCGGCTGCCTGAATGAGAGCCTGTCTGGCACGGTTGTGGTGAGAAAACGTGCGACTGCGCAAGACTTTGCCGCCGGAGATGTCGTTGTGTGGAGCCAGGCCCAGCCATGAACAGAAGGCCTTCACGTTCTCAAAACGCTGCAGAGAAGAGCCAACTTCAGAGAGGATAATTTGAGCCAGGGAAACGCTCAGGCCCGGCAAAGCGACGAGGTCAACCCCGGCAATGCGGTGGATGTGTTGGCGAATCACTGCCGCCTGCGCCGGTTCATTCTTGCAATGTGAACCGCGTTTCCGGGGGCGTTGAGATTTTTGTGCGTCGTCAGGCAGCCCCCAATCGGGACGAATAGTACTATAGGTGCGCTCGATTTCGAGATCGCAGACTTCAATCTGGCGGGTGTAGAAATCGAACAACTCGAGAGACTGTTGGAGCACGAAGAGGTGTTCTTCCCGCCAGGTACCGGTGAGAGCCAAAGCAATCTCATCTTCGCTCTTTTTGCAGCGGTAGTTGCGCAAAGCAGCCAGTTTGTGCGGGTCGCGTTCTCCGGCGACGATAGCGCGGATGATGGCCAGGCCGGTTTTCCCGGTAACATCGGAGAGCACCTGGGAAAGCTGGATATTCATCTGGATGAGGGCCTTTTGCATGCGCAGGATGTGCGGCGAGCGATGCTGGATGAGTTGGGCGCGATGGCGCAACAAAGTGCGTAGGGCAATCAGGTCGGCTTCCGGACGGAAGGAATTGGCCAGTAGCCCATAGGAATGGAGGGTCTGGATCCACTGGCAATCGAGCACATCGCTTTTGCGCCCTGGGAAACGGCGGATAGAAACCGCACTGATAAGACAGCATTGAAA
>RFGJ01000463.1 GCA_003696665.1 Gammaproteobacteria bacterium
GTTCGTATCCACCAGGAACACTTGAGCCATGACACGCCGCCTACTGTTGGATATGGGACTGAAGTTCCTGGGCTACCTCTGTGGCGGATCGAATCTCCCAATGCCCGGTGTCCTCGTTTTTCACGAACAGCACCAGATCGCCTCTCTTGAGTCCCAAGTCAGCAACCAAAGCATCGTATAACTTCACCTGGTTGAGTGAATTTAGGCGGGCTTGCGTATCGGGCCCCGTCGGTGTGAGAGCGAAGAATGCGCTGCGACGGCGGTCATCGGCCAATACAACGCGGGTGTTGTTGTTCTCATCCAGGAACACGTCGTAGAAATTTTCGGTAAACTCGAGATACGGGGAATGGGTGGAGATGAACAACTGCGTCAAAGAGACGCTGGGATCCTGCATCAGGCGACGAAGAACACCGAGGAGATGCTCCTGATAGAAAGGAGAAAGGTTCATCTCGGGCTCCTCCAACGCCACCCAAGCGTAGTCACCTAGGAAAAGTTGTCCAAGGATCAGGAGCAATTGCTGCGAGCCCGAGCCAAGATTTTCCAGAGGCAGGCGCCCCTGTGGGCGGATAAAACCGATGTCGATGCGATTTGTCTCCGGGTCCAAGGCAATATCCAAGGTCCCCAGTGCGAAAGGTTCTTGTGCAAGGATGCGCTGGATCGCTTCGAGGCGCTTTTTCTGCTGAAAATCAGAACTCAGATAGGCATAGAAAAGTTTTTGCTTGAGATTGTAATGGTCGACAGGCTGTTCGCCGTTTCGCTGAGTCCAGCGTTCGCTTTCAAAGCGACGCGTGGCCCCGATTCGGTGAAAGCGTGGGAGGACCGAGGCAACCTCCTGGGGCGATAGGCTGAAGTCCTCCCATTCCTTCCAGTGGTTTCGGATCTGAAAGGCGACTTTCTTGTCTGCACGGCGTTCAAGAGCGACTGTACTCTCCAGGACACACTGTTCGAGTCCCGCATGGCGTAATCTGGCATCCAAGCGGGAGGCCGGCGAGTCCTTTACTCCGTTGGAAGAAATATCTTTTGCTCGTACAAGAACACGAACCTGTATCTGGATTTGGCCGGCGCCTTCTAACTGAAAGGGTGTGGGGAACGCGTTATCCAAATCGGCATAGGCGATTTGGCCATCAGCTTCTTCAGCCGTAACCAACAGCCACGACCAAAGTGATAGGGCCTCAAAAATATTCGATTTCCCCACGTCGTTCCGACCAAAGAACACGTTGACGCCGGACAGCGCTGAAATCTTAATATCCCGGATGCTTTTGAAACCCTGAACACGTAAACTTTCGATTTTCATTTGATCGAATACTCCTTCCTTGCAGAACCAGCCAACAACCCGCACCGCAAGATCTATCTCGCAATCTGTCTCATGCTGCGTCTCCGGATGCAGCGAGATGCATCTCCTGGTGCGGATCA
>RFGJ01000464.1 GCA_003696665.1 Gammaproteobacteria bacterium
CAATCCGCTTTCGTGAAGTATCTTCCTGCACGGTTGAGGAGGAGCGATGCCCACGCTGAACTGGATCGGAAAGGAAGCCGTTGTGAAGCACCACAAGGAGGTGCCGTACCGGCTGCTGGAAGCCGATCCGGCGCTTTCCTGCGGAGATGCCGATTCCGGCAATCTGATCGTGCAGGGCGACAACCTGCATGCGCTTAAAGCCCTGCTGCCTCGCTATGCCGGCCAGGTGAAATGCATCTACATCGATCCGCCCTACAACACCGGCAACGAAGGCTGGGTGTACAACGACAACGTGAACAGCCCGGAAATCCGCCGCTGGCTGGGGGAGGTGGTCGGCAAGGAGGGCGAAACGCTGGATCGCCACGATCGCTGGCTGTGCATGATGTACCCGCGACTGGTATTGCTGCGCCAATTCTTGCGAGAAGATGGCGTAATATTTGTTTCCATCGACGACTATGAAATAGCTCGCCTTCGCTTGTTGATGGATGAAGTGTTTGGAACGAGAAATTTTGTTCATGAAATTGTTTGGAAAAATAAATACGGTCCTGGAGCGATGACAAAGGGATTTGGGAATATTCACGAATACATTCTTTGTTACTCTAAAAACCCTCTGTCAAGCATTGAAGCCCATCTCAGTTCAGAAGAAGCTGCAAGATATAAAAACAAGGACGACAAATTCAAAGTAAGGGGAGGGTATGTCACCCAGCCTTTAATGACTAAAAGCAAGGACCCTAGGCCTAACCTCGTATATCCAGTTTACTATAACGGCCACGAGATTTGGCCGGACAAGCAATGGATTTGGGAAAAAAACAGGTTACAAGAAGCAATTAAGAATGATGAGGTTGTATTCAGAAAAAATAAGGGGAAGTGGAGCGTTAGATTCAAGCAATATCTAAAAGACTCGGCAGGAAATATTCGAAAAGCCAAGCCTATCTCGATCTTAACAGGACCCTTCAATCAAGAAGGAACATGGGAGATAGAAGATATTTTTGGCAATAGAAACATTTTTTCAAATCCCAAACCGTCTTCTCTGATTGCATATCTAATTAGTATGATTATCAATGGGGATGAAGATAAGAATTGCATTGTTATGGACTCTTTCGCTGGCTCCGGGACAACCGCCCACGCTGTGCTGAAGCAGAATGCCGAGGATGGCGGCAATCGCCGCTTCATCCTCGTCGAGATGGACGAGAACATTGCCGCAAACGTCACCGCCGAGCGGGTGCGGCGGGTGATCGAGGGC
>RFGJ01000465.1 GCA_003696665.1 Gammaproteobacteria bacterium
CGGTGCGCCGCAGCCGATGCCACCATTTTCTGGGCTGCAGCTGCTCGCGCAACATTTCAGCCGTTTCCTGGTAGGATTCGCTAAGATCAGTGACCTTGATGTGCCCTCTTTCCTGCCCCCTGTGGCGAAAACCGGCGCTCACCAACAAGCCAATCGTCCAGCCGATGGCCACGACGACAATCAGTGCTTTAGCAGCAAATACCGTGATATCAATGACGTACTCCAATCTTCACCCCCCAAATCAAACGCACTTTTGACCTTGCTCAGGGCAAGTATTCTATACTGTCTGGGCCCGCTATGGTGAACGATGACTGCCACATTGCTTGTGGCCTGCTCCAACCTGTCACAACAGGTCTACGCCTCATAAAAGAGAACCCCCGCATGACTGCGAGGGTTCTCTTATTCCTCCTAGTGACCGGCAACTATTTTGTCGGCGCCATCAGCAATGATGGATCGCCCACGGTGACCGACTGTCCAAGCGAACCAACCCAACCCGCAATCTCTGTCTGCATTTCCGTATACACGTCGAGGAAAGTCGGATTGCCTTCTGCGTCATTCGGGGTCAGTACCGTTGAGTGCAAACCTGACTTGAAGACACTCCACAAGTGTGTGCCTGCAAATGGGCCAGCCTGCGTCGGCGTCACTGGCGTCAAACCAAGTAGGCGCGCATACGGAACGGTACCTGACAAAGGTGCGCCTGTCACAGCATTCGGCACCACCGTGTCATTATTCACCTGAATCATGAATACTGGCGTTTGTTTGGCCAAAAGGATATCCATCACATTCAGCGGATCACCAGAATCCACAGCCGTCTGGGCGGCGAACAAAAATGCCTCGTAATCCGGCGTATTGGGCTGAATGCCAACCGCTGCCAGTCCTGCCTCCAACGTCGGTCCAAAGGTCAGAGAGGCATTAAACATTTTCGCTAGGCCTCCGGCGGGGTTCGCCAAGATGCCCGCCTGGATGTTATCGGCGTAAGCTAAGAAGCTGCCGCCTATGATGCCACCGAGTGAATGCCCCATGAACGTAATCTTGTTGGCATCAAAGTCCGGCTGGCTATCGCCATCCACATCCATGGCTGGAACCGCCTTGGCCAACTGGAGGAGGTCAAAAATAGCCTCACGCAAATTATCACGCCCAACGAGCAAGTTTTTGAGGTTCACCATATGCGCGCCAGAGCTGTCTGGCACACCATCCGGTCCAGGAGCACCGGTAGAGTTATTGATCAGATCCACTCCGAAAGTCCGTTCATGCACGCCACTGCCGTAGCCTTCAAAAAGGCCAATTTGCCCACCTGTGGCCTGCATCAGTCCCAAATGCACGGGGTTATTTTCATCAATGCCATGCAACGGCATATCCATCGCCACCACGGCTGTACAAAGCGGCGGTGCAGCCATGGTATCGGCAATGCCCAGCATCACTGTGCGATTTGACGTGATGCCATGCTGGAAGATCACAACAGGATACCCGTTAGCTGGTTTTGTGCACCCCAATGAGGCTTTTGGCATGGACACCAACAATGGTACGGTTTCTTGTGCGGTGATCTCCGGCAGCGGGTTCGCATAGGTCAAAAAGCCGCCAGCCATCGGGTTCGGCACCATGCCACCCTGTCCATCCGGGACCATGCTTGCTGCTGTCCAGAACTTGCTGACCACATCCAAGGGATTATTGGCCGCTATCCCGAGCATGTAATTGAGGGTGATCTGCCCTTTATACAGATCGGCCGCACCAATGCCGGTAAACGGCGTCGTATCCGTCATCAAGCTTGAAAAACTTGTCGACGGTGCTGGCGCCGGGTCTATATAGACCTGCTTTGCCGCCATGAGGCTGTTTGAAATTGATTGAATCGTGAACTGGAAGGACAGAACAATCTCGTCTTTACTCAGATTCTGATCGAAGGCCACAGCCGCGTTTTCCATGGCATTGACCAGTTGCCGAACCGGCTCAAGTGGCGCGGTCACACCAGAAAGGGGAGATTCTGTTTTCGCGACCGCATACTGCCCATCTGGGATGACACGATTGCCATTCTGATCCTTGATGCCATTGGTCAGCACCACCATGTAGGACGCTTGTGGCTCAAAAGGTTTCAGCGGAACGATGGCCACCGTCAGTGGTGCAGAATATGTGGCGATGTAGTCAACACCCGGCTGCAACTCCATTGCCACGCTGGTGACTGGGCCTGTCGGGGCAATGACGCCAGGCATGACTTCAGAACGCAAAACATTCACCTTAAACAGGCGAACCGTCTGCCCTGGCACAATCGTATTCGGGTCCAAATCAAGCGTTTCGCTCTTTCCTGCGGCCTTCGAGTCATCCCGGAAAGACACGACAAAAGGCGCCACCGGTGACCAGCCATCCAGCCCACTCAACGCCACTTTGGGGTCCGAATAATCATTCGGATCATCCACGGGAATGTTCAACGTCAAATCCTGCGTGCCATTGAACAACAGATCGTTCGGTAACGGGATCTCACCGTCACCCGGCGCATAGATAGGCTTGAGTAACGTCGTGCTTCCCCCCGATGCACCGTCCGGTATGATCGGTTGTTTCGGATCATCTCCGCTACAAGCCGATAACAGGATGCTACCGGCGAACAACAGACCCAGAGCAATCTTATTCATTTGTGTCTCCCACATCTTGTGTTCTTCTTGTCGTGAAGCCAGCCCCCTCCCACATATAGACCAGCTCGACCCGATCTACAACTTCTCCAAGGGGACATCATGCGACATATCGCATCGCCTTGCCCAATCCTACCCGCACTCACACGCAAAAGGCAAGTCCACCGACCAGTAAAAAGTAAGCTAAATTGCGTGAGTTACGAAAGGCTGGACTACACTTTGATCATGGCTCAGTGATTCCTAAAGAGGCCTTGCAACAAAAGGCCTCGATTGAGGTCAAACATCTGAGGCTCGGTGACGAAGAGAGGCAACACAATGCGGCTATTCAATCAATATCAAGAGCGTTTTTCCAACCGGCAAGAAGAAGAGTACAGCTTGCAAGAATATCTGGAGATGGCGCGCGACGATCCAAGCGTTTACGCCAGTGCGGCGGAGCGCATGCTCAAGGCCATTGGCGAACCGGAGCGCATTGATACGTCGCAGGACCCAAGGCTCGGCCGGATTTTTTCCAATAAAGTCATTTCGCGCTACCCAGCTTTTTCCGATTTCTATGGTATGGAAGAAGTCATCGAAAACGTGGTGTCATACTTTCGCCATGCCGCTCAAGGACTTGAGGAACGAAAGCAAATCCTCTATCTGCTTGGCCCCGTGGGTGGTGGAAAGTCATCTTTGGCAGAGCGGTTGAAACAATTAATGGAGAAAGAGCCAATCTACGCCTTAAAAGGCTCACCTGTATTCGAATCACCGCTCGCGCTATTTGACCCGGAAGAAGATGGGCCGATTCTCGAAGAAGAATATGGGATTCCGCGGCGTTACCTGAACACCATCCTGTCACCGTGGGCGGTCAAACGTTTGCATGAATATGGGGGTGACATCACTAAGTTTCGGGTGGTGAAACTTTATCCGTCAAGGCTTGATCAAATTGCCATCGCCAAGACTGAGCCCGGTGATGAAAATAATCAGGACATTTCGAGTTTGGTGGGAAAAGTCGACATTCGCAAGCTGGATCGCTATGCCCAGAACGACCCCGATGCGTATAGCTACTCCGGAGCACTGTGCCGTGCCAATCAGGGTCTGATGGAATTTGTTGAAATGTTCAAAGCGCCCATCAAAGTATTGCATCCCCTATTAACCGCCACTCAAGAAGGCAATTACAACGGCACGGAAGGACTGTCGGCACTGCCCTTCCAAGGCATCATTCTCGCTCACTCGAATGAATCGGAATGGCTGACTTTCAAAAACAACCGCAATAATGAAGCCTTTCTGGACCGTGTTTATATCGTCAAAGTCCCTTATTGCCTACGTGTCACCGAAGAAACCATGATTTATCGCAAGCTGCTTGATAACAGTTCGTTGAAAGATGCCCCCTGCGCTCCCGGCACTCTGGAAATGATGGCCCAGTTTGCGGTGCTATCTCGTTTGAAAAAGCCTGAAAATTCATCGATATACTCGAAAATGCGGGTCTATGATGGCGAAAATCTAAAAGACACCGACCCGAAAGCCAAAAGTTACCAGGAATATCGCGAGGCGGCCGGTGTCGATGAAGGCATGACCGGATTGTCGACGCGTTTTTCCTTCAAGGTCCTTTCCAGCGTCTTTAACTACGATCCCAATGAAGTCGCTGCCAATCCGGTGCATCTGCTATACGTCCTCGAAAACCGGATTGAACAGGAACAATTTCCGCAAGAAGTGCACGACACCTACCTAGAGCACATCAAAGGCTATCTGGTACCACGTTACATCGAATTCATTGGCAAGGAAATCCAAACGGCTTACCTCGAGTCCTATTCGGAGTACGGTCAAAACATCTTCGAACGCTATGTCACTTATGCCGATTATTGGATACAAGATCAGGAATATCGCGATCCGGAAACTGGAGAACGTTTTGACCGTGCCGCACTGAATGAAGAGCTTGAAAAAATTGAAAAGCCAGCCGGCATCTCAAACCCTAAGGACTTTCGTAACGAGGTGGTCAATTTTGTCCTACGCGCCAAAGCCAACCAAGGAGGCCAGATGCCCAAATGGACATCCTATGAAAAACTTCGTCAGGTGATTGAAAAGAAAATGTTTTCGAACACCGAGGAGTTGTTACCAGTGATATCGTTCAGCGCGCGTTCCAGTGCCGACGAACAGAAAAAACACGACGATTTTGTTCGCCGTATGGTGGAAAAAGGTTACACAGAGCGGCAAGTCCGACTGCTTTCAGAATGGTATCTCAGGGTTCGTAAATCGTCCTGAAGCATGAGCCGGAGGAAAACGTGCAACTGATTGATCGACGAAACAACCGACATCGAAGCACTGTCAACCGACAACGCTTTATTCGTCGGTATCGCCGTCAAATCAAGGAAGCGATTACCCGACAAATCAGCCAACGCTCGATTCAGGATCTTGAATCAGGGGAATCAGTGGCCATACCA
>RFGJ01000466.1 GCA_003696665.1 Gammaproteobacteria bacterium
CACTTGTTTTACTCCGATCCGAACCATGCCGTGAACGGCGAACCTTGCGGTGAACCGGATGTTGCTGATGCGGTGCGTGGCTTTCGCCAAACCATTCCCGTGGCAGCCAACCGTATTGGCGATTGGCAGCCGATAGGCGAATTTGTCTTAGACGTGCCGGCGCAAGTCAATGAAGGTGAGACTGTCACCATCACCATCACGCGCACAGGACAAACCGACAGCGCACAAGCCGTTGAGCTTGTCAGCCTGTTAGCTCAAGGGATGAATGATAGTGACGTGCAAGGTCTCGATGCGCGAACCAAAGTGACTTTTGCCGAAGGCGAAACGCAAAAGACGGTCACATTCGCGATTGCCCAAGATGACGTACACGAACCGAACGATGAAATTCAGTTCTGGTTGGCGAATACAGGCAACTACCGCGGTGGCTTTGTGCCAACGGTGTTGATGATTAACGATGACGACGAACAATCATCAGGCGGAGGCAATAACAACACTGGCAATACAGGTGGTTCATCTGGCGGTGGTGGCGGTGGCGCCGCGTGGTGGTTGACGTTACTTTTGGGTTGTCGCATATTTAAGCGACGTGGGCAAACAAAAGCCGCGAGCGACCGCGGCTTTACAAGGAGGATTAAATAATGACCCCGAAAAAATACATCTTTTTAGCACTTTTCGCAACACTCTCGCTTGCAGCTGTAGCCAAGGTGATTTACAAAGGCCCAAAGCCGCCAAATTCAACTGGTGATGAAGGCTATCGTCCGGGCACGGATGGTCTGACGGCTGATTTTCTTGACACATGGGACTACAACAAAGAAATCGCCAAGTACGCGGATAAGTTGATTCCGCCCAATTACGGCCCGATGCGGTCTGATGATTCCACCATGGTGCCGCGGCCAAACATAAATCCTCCACCTAATAACGGAACCGGCGGCCCTAAAGTGTGCGAAAAAGACCCTCGGCTGCCGCCGGATTGTCGTTGTCCGTACTACGACGCCAGCAAAGACATATTTATCATGTGCCCTTAGACGCCGAAAATGCCGCCTCGGCGGCATTTTTTA
>RFGJ01000467.1 GCA_003696665.1 Gammaproteobacteria bacterium
TATCAAATTCTACGCAATGACCCCGATGTAGAAATTGCTGAACCCGGTTATTCTAATGCGCCGGTTAGCCATGCACTCAACCTATCTGCGCAAGGTGAATTACTGGATATCATCCCCTTATATGTACAGGATCAAAAAGGCAAAGAGAGACCACGGCAGATGAATGTTCCAATGCGGATCAAACGCAGTGTGAACGTTGCTGCAAATTTCTTGTGTGACAATCCAGTTTATGTTTTGGGAATAACCGACAAGGAAGCAAAAGATCCGGATTATGCAAAAAAACGCTTTGAAGAGTTTCGAAAACATAATCTTGAGATACTGGCAAAAGTAAATAGCCCTGCCGCTTGTGCAATAACCACCTTCCTGAAAAACCATGATCCGCTCAAAGCCACTCAGATCCCGGTCGTTGCCCGTCACTTGGAGTCATTGTTACAAGGCAGGAACTTGATCTTTTTGGTCGAAGGCAAGAACACGTTGGACGATTCGAAAATCCGGCAAGCCTGGGAAGAATATCACTTGGGACATGAGACGCTTGAAATGCAGTGCTTGGTCACAGGTGAAATTGAACCTGTCGCCCGTCTACATCCAGACATCAAGGGGGTGTGGGGTGCGCAGAGAAAGGGTGCTGCGTTGGTCAGTTTCAATCTGGATGCTTTTACATCCTATGGGCGTGAACAGGGTTTGAATTCTCCTATTAGCCGCCGAGCAGCAGCAGGCTACGGAGTGGCACTCAACTACCTGCTTTCACGGCGCGACCCCAGACCACTCCACACCAGCGATACCACCGTGGTCTTCTGGGCCGAGAGCGAAAGCCGCCAGACGGAAGCCGTCTTTGCCTGTCTTTTCGACCCCGACAGCCTGTCCCGTGACAGCGGCCAACCCCGCCGCGGCGGACAGGCCGAAGGCGCCCTGAAAACGATTGCTCAGCGGGTGCGCGCCGGCAAACCGCTCGACCTGGACGCGCTGCTGGCTGACCTGGGCGACGAAAACCCGCGTTTCTACGTGCTGGGGCTGGCGCCCAATGCCTCCCGCCTGGCGGTGCGCTTCTTCATCACCGACCCCTTCCGCCAGATGGTGGCAAACGTGATGGCGCACTACCGCGACCTGCAAATCGTCAAGGAA
>RFGJ01000468.1 GCA_003696665.1 Gammaproteobacteria bacterium
CAGAGCACTGTCACTATGGGAGCACGATATGCCATCCTTTGAACAGCTTTCCTCGACTGAGCCTTTTATGATCGATACTCTCGATCTGCACCAGTGGCTACAATGGGTATTGATCCCGAGGTTACGGCAAGCGATTTCCGATCAAGCCCCGCTGCCCGAGAAGTGCGCCATCGCGCCCGTGGCAGAGATGTTTTATGAAGGCGCTGCCTTTGATGCAAGTCGTTTGTGCAAGATACTCGCGCGCATTGACCATTTGCTGAGTCATGCCTAAGCCGTTGGCTCAGAATATGGCGAAAGTATAACGCGGTGTAACTCATTGCCGATCATGTCCACAAAGCCTTCGAAACGCTTTTCACCATCAGTGGCAAACTCAAACCGATAGCGACGGACCAGATGCAGACCGTGCCGCCCGCCATATTTCGGTGTCCACTGAATTAAAGCGACCGTGTCATCAAGAAACTGAAGCCCGAGGCGTGTGCATGTTCGGCGTGCCGCATGGACAGCGATTTCTCGCACACGCGCGCCACGCCACCACACTAGGGCAACGAGTGAAAGCAGGGCTAGGAAAAAAAGACGAAATAGCATGCATCAACAGCAGGCCAATCTTAGGCCTGCTGACAAATTACTTTTCACCCGACTCAGTGGCGACATTAACCTTGTCCACGCCAGCGCGTTTCACCGCATCCACCACTTTGGTGACCACGTCCATCGACGCATCTGGGTGTGTAATGACGATGACCGGCGCTTTGGAGTTTTGTGAGCGACGACTTTGGACATTCCCTTCGATGGCCCGAAAGTCAACTTCACGCTTGTTGACCGTAATGCGATCATCGGCCGAAATCCTAATCACCACTGGCTCCACATTCACTTGCTGAGCACTATTAGTTTGCGAATTTGCCGGCCGCTGAATGTCCAGACCGGACTCTTTGACAAAGGACGTCGTCACAATAAAGAAAATCAACATGATGAAGACGATGTCCAGCATCGGCGTCATGTCGACTTCTGCTTCATCTGCAATATGGCTGTGTTTTCTTTTCATAACTGTGCTCAAACATTCAATTCGATAACCAAAAAACCGCTGGCCCTGCCAGCAATAAGACGGTAACTATAGCGGTTCGCCCGCCCATCTGTCCAGCATCAGCCACAAATATCAGCCTATCTTTGACAACTCGCGCAATAGTATGTGCTTCGACCGGAAATCACAATACGCCGTATGGTCTTCTGGCAGATGGAACAAGGCGCCTCATCACGGCCATAGACCTCAAGACGTTGAGCAAAATAACCAGGCCGACCATCGGTACGAATAAAATCCTTAAGCGTGGTGCCCCCTGCCGCAATGGCCTGAGACAGCACGGCCTTGATCGCATCAACCAGTCTTGCCAGACGGACACGTCCGATTTTTCCAGCAGGCGTCGTCGGCCGGATTTTGGCCAAAAACAGGGCTTCACAGGCATAAATGTTCCCAATGCCCGCCACCAACGTTTGTTCCATAATAAAATTTTTTATCGGTGCCGATCGGCCGCGACTTCGTTGATACAGATAATCGGCTGAAAAATCATCGGACAGCGGCTCGGGCCCCAGTTTTGCCAAGTAAGGCGGCAAATGGTCAAGAGCTTCATGGTAATCGAGAAAGCCAAACCGGCGTGGATCGTGGTAACACAAAATGCCGTTGTTGTCGAAATACCACCGGAAGTGCTCGTGCTTCTTCCACGGGAAAGATTGTTCCCGAATCACCCGGAAGGCGCCAGACATCCCCAAATGGGCGATGACTGTCGCTCGCTCAAACCGAAACAACAGGTATTTTGCCCGGCGTTCGATGCGCTGCAACATCTGATTTGCCAGCTTGTTCTCTAGGAATAACGGGATTGGGTGACGCAGATTTCGCTGGTGAATCTCGATTGACTGCAATCGTCGGCCCTCAAGATGGGGCGATAAGCCACGGCGAGTGGTTTCGACTTCAGGCAATTCTGGCATCTTTACTGATGACTCAGCCAATTGGGAACCAATTGCTTATTTTGCCTTGTGTCGAATAAATAGCGAAGTGATTTTTCCGGTAGTGCTATCACCAGTTGGTTGTCATTTACCGAGATGCCATAGCGGACATAGTGGTGTTCGGAGCGAACTTCCAGCACATGCTCCGGTGCTTTATTGCCAGCCGTCTCTATCCCATTTGGCAATTGCGGCCGAGACAACAGCGTTAGCCAGTCAATCACCGTCTCTGGCGAGATGGCTCGGCCATCCAACCACACATGCGTCACCACATCCTCTTGCCAGAGCACCACCGGAGCTATCTGAGGTTGGACTTTGTTTTGGACGAGGCGCTTGTGCACCACTAAGATCAGAATGATCATGGCCGCGGTGACAAAGATGACCACATTCAACCACTGACGCTCGTTGCCCATGTTGCTAACCGTTCAACAGTTCGAGACTTTCCTTTGCCCACGCAATGGCTTCCATGTAGGCCGTGTTGAG
>RFGJ01000469.1 GCA_003696665.1 Gammaproteobacteria bacterium
GCACCCACAAGAAAGACAAGATTGTTCCGTCGCATGGCTGCCTCCTCTCGAGTGATGGCAAGGGTGTGTCGGAAGATGGGGCGTGGCGCGTCACAGGAGACGAGGGATTTCTCCGGCTTACACCACCGGTCAAGATGCTTCTATTCAATGCCAATTTGGGCCACACTTCAATTCCACATTCGTATACCTGGCCATACTCCTTTCGGACCATATATATGGCGTTATTGTAGGGAAAAAGCAATGGTTCCACCTGTTCTGGATGGAGTCCTCACTTCAGAATAGGCCCCACAAGCTTGCAGGATGATCTGCAGCGGCGCGGCGCTCAGATTGCTCAGATTTTGAGGCTTGACCTGAGACCGTAGGCATGTTATATTGACGTATATTAACAATAGGAAATTTAGGGGGGCAAGGTTTTTTCATGTACGGGAAGGGGGGATAATGGCGGATTTGGCAGAAAAAATCGACCTCTTGTTTCGTACGTTTACACGGCCAGACGGTCGAGAGTACACGTACAAAGAAGTGGAACTGGGGACCCAGAAAGCTGTCACGGACGCCTATGTTTGGAAGTTACGCATGGGACAGGCGACGAACCCCAGTTATCGCGTGTTGAGGGCGCTGGCCGCGTTTTTTCAAGTGCCTTTGACCTACTTTTTTGAGGATGACTTGTCTCCAGAATACCTGGAGGATTTGAAATTGGCGGCGGCTCTGCGGGACAGCCAGGTCGCCGAGATCGCCCTTCGGGTGGCAGATCTAGACGAACGCGGACTACAAGCAGTGCGGGAGATGGTGGAATACGTGCGCAAAGCCCAGGGCCTGAACAGCACAATTCAGGATGAGGAACCTTAAACAGTCAGTATAGGTGGAGAACCGCCATGCCAATCCGTGTGGTTGCCGTAGACGATCATTTTCTGGTGCGGGCCGGCATTCGAAGCATACTGGACGGGGAGGGCGCGATCTCCTTGGTGGGTGAAGGGGAATGCGGCGCTGATATCCACCGCCTGGTCCAGGAGCATCGACCAGACGTCATCCTCCTGGACTTGAATATCCCCGCCACCGTCCCTGGCAACGGCGGCGGGGATGAACCGGACGTGTTCATGGTCTTCCCCGCCATTGCGCGTCTACGACGGGACTTCCCGGAGACCAAGGTCATCATTCTCTCCCAGTATAACAC
>RFGJ01000470.1 GCA_003696665.1 Gammaproteobacteria bacterium
CGGGTAGTTCCGGTTCCTTGCCGCCGGAGATGATGCCGGAACCCGACGGCATGATGATGGGGGAGGGGAAGGAAAGATGTAAGGGAGTTATTCCTGGTTCCGTTGCGGGAGGACTTCTTGAGGACCCAAAGGATCGCTTTGCTATTTTCCATGTGGCAAGCGAAGTTTCTGGGAGGGTCCAGTTTCATGCAGAGTTTCACGGACAGAATATAGCTCTTGGCGCAGTATTGTCTAGAGATTCGCAAGGGGTCCTCCGAGCTGGAGAAATTAGTACTAATGTTGTACGCGGGCTAGTGGAACTTGGCTCCGAGTCTCTTTTTGGGTGTTTTGCTGGATGCTTGGGGCCTATCAGTGGTGCAGAGGCGCTTGTGGTGGTCGTTTCATCATTTCAGGATCAAGAGAGTGTCTTAAGGGGAATACCTCTTGATTTTGGTGGGTTGGCGGAGTCAGTCGATGCTCCAGTTTTTGTGTTTTCTCCCCGGGATAGGGGGATAACAGTGTTCGAGAAAGGGCTCCCGCCGGCTCGTGTCAGGTGCCGTGGCCAATAGGATGCAGGGTTGATAACGATGAGAGCGCTATGCCTACTTCCAATTCTGGCTATTCTTGGAATGGCTCCTATTGAAGAGAGGGTAGTTTCCTACGGTTCCGATGCAGGAAAAAGAATAAATTACTTGTCTATATCTATAATAAGGTTGATTGCCGACCCTTGGCCTTTTGTTGGGTTAAATGTATCGGTGAAGGGATATATGAAGGGGGGGTTCATATTCCCTACAAAGGGGTTTGCAGATTCACATGATTATCAGTCTGCAATCAACGTTGACTTTGGAGACAGTGTTAATACAGAAAATATAAATTTATGTCAAGAAAAATATGTTGAATTAAAAGGATTATTAAAGAGAAATATTAATGAGCTGTATAATTTTCATATTAAGGTCGATATAATAACCCGAATCTCTGATGGGTATATATGCGTAAAAAAATAAGAGCTACAAATGCTTGGTCTTCGTGTGTCGCTATCGGGCGGAGTGCTGCGGCCTGCATGGCATGGACAAGACAGAGCGGTTTTCTAAGCTCCGATACGTCAGAGTGCTCTCCGACGCCAAACGTTGCACTGTGCCGCTTTGCAGCAGGTGGAGCAGACGAGCTATGATGCGGCTTCGCGTCCCGTGTGCCGGGCGGTGCGGATGAACCCGGCGGTGTTTGGCGCGCTGCCTGATGCGTGCAGTCTGTCGAGTCCGGGGTCTTCGGGTTTCGATCGGGTGACGAAGAGCGGCTATGATGCGGCGGGCCAGCTGGTATCGGTGAGGGCGGCGGTGGGTCTGTCGTCGGAGCAGGTGAGCGCGACGCTGACCTGGACGGCGAACGGGCTGGTGAAGACGGTCAAGGACGCGAAGGGCAATCTGACGACCTTCGAGTACGACGGCTTCGACCGTCTGATC
>RFGJ01000471.1 GCA_003696665.1 Gammaproteobacteria bacterium
CCTGAGGCAATGCGACCGGTCATAAAAGTGCTCATCGACAAAGTCAAGGCACGGATGAAAGCACAGAATAAGGAGTGAGAAAAATGAATCAACGCTGGATAAAACATCTCCTGCTGTCCTCAGCATTCGTCGGTGGACTTATCCTGACTGGCTGTGGAGAAAATCACGAACCGCAAGCGCAAACGGCGGCAAACCAAACGCAGACCACGACACAAAACGCGCAGGCAAGCGCGATCCCTTCTCGTCCGGAAGCGCTCAAGTTCGCCGCCCAAGAGATCGTGGTGCCGAACAAAGCCGACTATCGGCATGCGCTTGACAATGGCAACGTTCTGTACGTGGTGGAAGACCATTCTCTGCCATTGGTCACGGTCAAGATTGCCAGCCGCCTTGGCGAACAAGCCATTGCCGATGAGGACATTGCCGTGGCCATGGCCCTCGCGCGTATGCTGCGTGAAGGGGGCACTTCCACAATGACGCCTGAGCAGGTCGATGAACGACTCGAGTTTCTCGCCACCAATCTCCGCTTTGGCATCGATAACACCAGCGCCGAAGCGTCTGTCGACAGCCTGTCCAAAAATCTTAACGAGAGTTTGGACATCCTGTTTGCGTTGTTGACCGACAACCAATTCAATGCAGAACGATTTGCGGTGGTCAAAAAATCGTTATTGGAGCGTATCAAAACCCGAAACGACGATACGCGCACGATCGAGCCGCGCGTTTGGAACCGCATTATCTATGGCGATAAGTTCTTTTCCAACCGCATGGCCACCGCAGCTCAGATCGAGAAATTAACGGTCGACGATCTTCGCCGTTATGCGAAAAAGTTGTTCGCGAACGGTCAACTCGTCATCGCCGTCAGCGGCGATGTCAAAGCCGAAGAGATGGTCAACTTGTTCAACAAACGGCTCGCTGCGCTGCCAAAAGGTGAGCCCGTGCCGGTGCCGACGGACTACGAGGCAATGCCGCCGGGACTGTATGGCGTCAACAAAGATGGTGTCACCCAGTCTCGTGTCAGTGTTGGCCATCCCGCAGTCAAGCGCGGCCACCCGGACGAAATGGCGATCCGCGTGATGAACGAAATCCTTGGTGGCGGTGGATTTACCAGCCGCATTACCTCGCGTGTGCGCAGCGACGAGGGCTTGGCCTATTCGGCTGGCAGCTATTTCAGCTTCCCGTCATTCTACGACGGCATGTTCCGCGCCTACTATCAGTCGAAAAACCGGACTGTTGCTTATGCGCTCAAGATCGTACTTGAAGAAATTAACCGCATTCGCACCCAACCGGTCACCGAAAAAGAACTGTCGACTGCGAAAGAGTCGGTCAAAGCCGCCATCTCGGACATGTTCCGCAACGCTGATGCCACCGCATCCAGATTCTTGTGGGACGAAGTGCTCAACAATCCCGAAGATCTCTGGGCAAAATGGTCAGAACGTACTGATGCCGTCACGGTCGAACGTGTCCAGGAAGTGGCGCAAAAATACCTGAAACCTGAGGCCCTTCGCATTCTCGTGGTGGGCGATCTGAAGGCAGTTTTACCCGGTGATGGTGAGCATGGTACACTCGAAGAAGTGGCCGGTCATAAACTGACGCAACTGCCACTGCGGGATCCATTGACCCTCAAACCCTTGCCGTTGGCAGACCTTTAAGTTCCGCAACCCCGGCTTCGCCGGGGTTTCTTTTTGCACAATCCCCTTTTTCTGGCATGATACCAACCTCAGCCCGTCGAGATGGTATGAGCGTGGCCGATCAGCAAAAACAGATAGACACCGCCCGGACGATACTGCACGATGCGGCATCTGTGGTCATTCTGGCTGGCGCCGGAATGGGGATCGATTCCGGACTGCCAGATTTTCGCGGCCCCGAAGGTTTCTGGCGAGCGTACCCGGGCGCCAAGCGGATGGAATTAAACTTCATCGATCTCGCAAATCCCGCCGCATTTCAGCAATTTCCCCGCTTGGCATGGGGCTTTTACGGTCATCGACTACAATTATATCGAAACACCACACCCCATGCCGGATTCAGGCATCTTCTGCGTCTCGCCGAGACAACACCGACATTCGTGGTCACCACCAATGTTGATGGCCAATTTCAAAAAGCCGGTTGGCCGGAAGTCGCCATCACCGAATGGCACGGCAGCATTCACTGGTGGCAATGTTGTACCCCCTGTTGCGATGACATCTGGCCCGCCGAAGGCAACATTGAAAACATCAATACAGAAACGCTTATCTGGCACAGCGACCTCCCGCGCTGTCCTCACTGCCAAGCATTAGCGCGCCCCAACATACTGATGTTCGACGACGCGCATTGGCTAGCGCAGCGTACGGAAGCTCAGAAAAATCGATGGCAGGCTTGGTTGGCCAAGTTTTCGACCGGTCGCCGCGTGGTTCTGGAAATTGGCGCGGGCACAGCCATCCCGACATTGCGATGGCTGAGTCGTTCTCTCGTTGACACCGGGGCGTTGTTAATTCGCATCAATCCGGCAGACTACGCCGCGCCCAATGGACACATTGGCCTGCCCATGCGAGCGGCACGGGCCTTGTCGCAGTTACTACCATAGGCGACGAAAAAGATAAAAAGAACTCCGTGACGTGGCGTGTTCAAACGCTTTGTAGCGATGGTCATTACGCACTTGTAACAGCTTGCTTTTATCCTCGGCCTCAAAAATGATCAAACCGTCCATAAAAAACGCCTGTCCTTTGGCATTCTGATACAGTTCAAAGCCCTCCGGCGCCACAGCCCCGCAAAAAAATAGCCTGGCCCGATAACGGTAGGCAATTTCGGGCAAATCCCGTAGAAAAGCTTCCTGACGCTTTCGATCAATCTGAAATTGGTGCAG
>RFGJ01000472.1 GCA_003696665.1 Gammaproteobacteria bacterium
CGGCGATTCGTCACCAGCCGCTTGCCAACTTATGCGTGATCACCCTTACCCCCCACCGCTCCCGACATCGAGCTCCACAACCCCCGTTGCAGCCAGCAACCGATTTGCACGCTAAACAGAAGGATGTTATACTGTAGTGCGGAAAACAGAGGGGTCTTCGCTATTTGGAGAAGCAATGCCAATTCCTTACAACCAAGCAAGACTTGTAGATGCCGTCAGAGCAGTCAAAGAATACAATTCCGGCCATAACATGGGAACTCCTAACTACATTGTAGATCAGTGGGGATACGATATGTTTAAACATGGGATTAGCGGGAGCAAACATCATTTAATTAGACAGCTACATTGGCTATCAGTAATATATAAAGGTATCGCGTATCCAGAGGGAAAATTTATTGAGGAGATAGCTGGCAGAATAATTAATAATATGCATACTTTTCATATGCTGAATCGTCTGAGACCACTATCTGAGCGGACACCTAGCAGAATTGTTATCGATAAAATTTGGACGATTTTTACAAATGTGCACACCTCCGGAAGCAAAAAGAAGAATTATATCACTCTATGCACAAAATTATTGCACTTTATAAGGCCAGATATCTTTATTCCGTGTGACGAGAGGGTAAAAAATTTTTTCATAGGGAGAAAACATGTGAATCCCAATGACTATCAAAAAATTTTGGTAATCGTAAAAGACATAATCAACGGAAAAGATCATGATTGTCCTTTTTGCCATAACATTAGAATTATTAGGAAGATGGACTGGAGATGGTATCATGGAGATGTAAAAATGGTAGATAAGATAGCATTCGTTTGTGGTAAATAAGAAAAGCTTTATTATCTAATTAGGCAGCAGCATTTCTGCACCACTCTGTTTATATACATAAGAAACTTAAATAATAAATTAGACCAATCATTGTCTGCCAATTGCAATCTGCATTCGCCTTTCGAATACCAGATCATCTAGGGCCCGAAGCGACTGCCTCCGCCGCGCCCGAGGCGCTCCGACGATCAGAAGGCGCACTCGCGTTCCTTCTCGTTGCATCGCCGCTGAAACAATGCGCCGGCTGGCCCGAGATGCGGGGAGAGCGACACTTGGCATCAGCCGCGCCAATTGTTGTTCTCGAAGCTGTCTTCGAGCTCGCTTATGCCTTAAGGTGGAGTGCCAGCGCAGCCCACGCGTATGCATGGGAAAGCGTCACCCGCGCGAAGGGATCGACCAAGCCGACGGC
>RFGJ01000473.1 GCA_003696665.1 Gammaproteobacteria bacterium
CTCAGCGCTGTTGATGGGAGCAGAACTGTTCCGCCATCATCCGCTCCATCTCTTCGAGTGGTGGAAGCCCGACCTCCTTTCGACGCCGATCGACTTCTTCACGCGATGCGTCGAGAGGCGGACGGTAGACCACTTCACCCCTGTCGCAGGACATCTGTGTACCAAAGTGTTGTTTCTTCTTCGTTTTTGCCATGACGCGGTCGGTCAGCATCGCGACGTTTCGGGCGGGCAGCATGCCTTTCTTGGCAAGCTCATCCAGTTTTTCCAGCATTTCCGCCTGGAATGCCGGCAGGCTGTCCGCATGCTGGACGATGAGGAAGATCGAAGAGGCAAGACGCGGCTCGGCTTGCAACAGCCGTGTGAGGTCACGATCCTTGAGAACGTTCTTCAACGCTGCCGCATGTTCCACACGCTGGGCATTCATGACCATCACGCAGACGGTCCAGGCGGTTTGGCAGGGGTGGGCTTCATTTGGCCGGGGTGCCCCGTTTCCGTCGGCTGAAGCTTTCAGACGCGCCTGCCAAGCGTTTTCGACAATGCGGGTGAGCGCCTGGTCTTCAATGCATCGACGCGCAAGGTCAGGCAGATCGAATAGGGAACCGTTGTCGAGACGGTAGCCACAGGCTGCTCTCATGCTCCATAATCGGTTTTCCCAAGCGGCGCGAATCATAGGCCAGTTTCTTTTGAAATTTTCCGCTTCCCCCACAAATGCCTGCGCGAGTGTCGCCGGCAATCCTGCTGTCGACCCCCTGCTCGATTCTGGTTCGAATTGATGCCAGGCACAGAAAGCATGATCTGTAGCGTGTGCAGCAACGTCCCCCGTCATGTCATTGTTTTGCGAGCGCTCCACTGCCACCAGCAGGTCGTCAATACAGCTGCAGGTCAGGCAGCCGTCTCCTGGCGGGGATTCCGTTGGAGGGGCCATCCCCATGCAAAGTGCCGCAACAAGTAGAACAATGCAGTAGTGATATGACTTAAGTATCCGTGTGCTTGATAATCTCATCATGACCCCTCCCATATCGGAAATCCCCAAAATAGATAGTATTCTATTGGTACTACGAGCATGCTAGATTGGCAAGAACTTCGGCAAATGTGTCGCTTATGATGCCGCCTATCGCTTTGTCCAGCCAGTACCATTGACCTTCGGAATTGCACTCAAGAAACCAGAAATCGCCTTCCTGATCCTCAATAA
>RFGJ01000474.1 GCA_003696665.1 Gammaproteobacteria bacterium
ACTTCGATGCAATGTTCATCCCGATAACGGAAAATAAATTCACCCAGTTCATCAACTTTCGGACTTTTCTCATCCAAATCAAGCACAAACGTCTCTACATCAAGCTTATTCAAAAGAGCCCGCATGGATGTATTTTCAATAATTTTGCCGTGATCGATGATGGCAATATTGCGACATAACTGCTCGGCTTCTTCTAAGTAGTGGGTGGTCAATAAAATTGTGGTGCCACTTCGGTTTAGCTCGATCAGAAAATCCCACATGGAACGACGAAGCTCAATGTCCACACCGGCGGTTGGCTCGTCCAACACCAGTAGCTTCGGCGAATGCATCAGAGCGCGTGCAATCATCAGGCGGCGCTTCATACCCCCGGACAACATTCGTGCTTGTGTGTTCCTTTTTTCCCAAAGCCCTAGCTCTCCAAGCAACATTTTCGCCCGTTTTTTCGCCTCATTGCGCGGCACACCATAATAACCTGCCTGATTCACGACAATTTGTTCACAGGTTTCAAATACAGAAAAATTGAATTCTTGTGGCACTAAACCAATACAGCTTTTCGCGCGCACCCGATCTTTGACCAGATCATGGCCAAAGATACGCACCTCACCAGCCGTTTTGGTGACCAGTGATGCCAGAATGCCGATGGTTGTCGATTTGCCAGCGCCGTTTGGCCCCAGTAACGCGAAAAAATCACCGGGCGCGATCTGCAGGTCAATGCCGCGTAAAGCCTGAACACCATTTTGGTAGGTTTTTTTAAGGCCGGATATTTCAAGCGCTTGCATGCTCACCGCACCATCTTGGTTAGAAGTTCGCCAAGTATGCCGATTAAAGCCACAATTGCAAGTGGCAACTTACCAACAACGGGCTACAATTGGAACATTATGCCAAATGACAAAAACAAACGTCGCAATAATGCTTCGCGCCACACTTAAGGGGTATGCGTTCGGCTTGGCCGCGCTATTTATGCTAGGTTTCGAGGCCGACGCCAGCTCCGTGCAAGATGCGCATCCACAACTGAACTTCCGGCATCTGAACACCGAAAACGGTCTCAGTCAGAACTCTGTCTATTCTCTGACTCAGGACATCGATGGTTTTATCTGGATCGCCACCCAAGCAGGCCTAGAGCGATATGATGGCATCGACCTAGTACATTATCGAGCGGGCGAGCCATCGCCCTATTCACTGCCAAGCAATTTTGTCGCGAAAGTCTCGGCTGATAGAAGCGGCGGGCTCTGGGTTGGCACGATTCCACCCGCCATATCCTACCGTCCACCCAATGAAGCAAAGTTTTACACCTTGTCTTTGTTTAACGATGCGGCCTTTATACGAGACATATTACCGGATGACGCGCAAGCATGGGTGGCCACAGAAGACGGTCTGTACCGGATTGAGGCGCCACTATCGGGTAAAAAGACGCAAGCCACTTTCCCAATTCTAAATGGCCCTTTTCAAGCGGTATTAGCTCATCAGCAACACATCATTGCCATCAATACAACAAGAATCTACCGCATTCCGAAGCTTATTGACATGCGCACGGTGACCGACAATGAGCTGACAAAATTTCTCATCTACCGTCTACCAGACAACACCGAGGGGGTGCTCACGGCAGGTGCGATTAGCCAAGATACACTATGGCTTGGCACAAGCAGTGGCCAACTCATTGAGTTCAACTTAAAAGACAGAAAGGTGGCCAAAACGATCGATTTGCCTGCCACCTCGCCCCAACTGAGCCGCAGTGTCATGGCAGTCGCCATACAAGATAAGATCATCTGGGTGGGCACCAAAGAAGCTGGCTTGTTTCGATACGATTCACGCACTGGGAGAACGACCCACTATCAAAGCCAAATTCTCAATCCAACCACCTTGTCGGACAATCGAATCTATAGTTTGTTGATTGACCGGCAAGGCCTCCTGTGGGTTGGCACCAGCGGCCATGGGGTGGATCGCGCCAACACAAGCGGCAGCAATTTCAGGCTATACCGAAGCAGCCTTAAATCTAATGATTTTAGTCTCGACAATGACGTGCGCGCACTTGTCGAACTGGCAGATGGCCGTATTCTCGCTGCCACCAAACTTGGCCGAATTGTGGTCGTCAATGAAGCTGAAGCGACATTGGAGCCTTTCGGATCGCCCATCAAGAGCACCGTCAATCGTTTGAGCTTTGGGCCCGCCAGTTTGATTAAAATCGACGAAAACACGCTCATTTATGGCTCAGGGGCTGGGCTATGGTTTTTTGACATTAACAAGAAAGCTTTTGCGCCCGCGCATCCGGATCTTATTCAAATCTCCATCCTGGTCGCCAAAAAAATGGGGCAACAAATTTGGCTGGGCAGCAACAGTCATGGCTTGGGTGTTTATGATCTGTCAACACACAAGACACAATGGATTTTTGATCAAAAGACTCTCGAAAAACAACTTGGCTCGACCTTCATTGCCGCACTGGCGCCTGATCCAGAACGACAAGTGATGTATGTCGGGACGTCGGTTGGCCTGTTTCGATTTTCGCCGTCCACAACAACTTTGGAACCGATTACGAGGTCAGATAGCAAACCCCTTGGATTCATCCGTCACCTGTATTTGAATGGCAATACCTTATGGATTGGAACACTGTCGGGTCTGTACCGCGTTCCCGACGTCAACATCGAACAA
>RFGJ01000475.1 GCA_003696665.1 Gammaproteobacteria bacterium
CAAATGGAAGCGTCAGGAAAATACCGCGTGAGCCAGTTTCAACACGTGGGTCGGCAGCCCTACGATGCGCTCATCACGCCGGACGGCCGTTATTATATTGCCGGACTGTACGGAGAAGCCGGTATGGTCTTAGTTGATTTATGGAAAACACCACTGCGCCCTATTCACATTCTTGACCAATATATCAAGCGTGACGAAAAACGCCCTGTCTACAAAATGCCCCATTTAGAAGGGTGGACATTCGCAGGGCCGTATGCCCTGTTTCCGGCAGTTGGCGAGCATCTTGTCCTTGTCGCCGAAACCCGAACATGGAAGCTGGTTGACAAGATTCCCATGCGCGGGCAACCGGTGTTCGTGATGTCCCGGCCTGACCATCGTCAGATTTGGGTGAACTTCGCTTTTCCGGATAATCGCTGGCTTCAAGTGATTGATGCAAAAACCCTTAAGGTGGTGAAAACAATCGACGCTGGCCCAGGGGTACTACACATGGAATTTGCTCCTCGAGGGCATGAAATCTGGGTATCGGTTCGCGATAAGAATGAAGTTCAAATATATGACACACGGACCTTCACACTGATCGCACGCCTGCCCATGACCAAACCCAGCGGGATATTTTTCACTGACCGGGCACACAAAATAGGGTTATAACATGGACGCACTCGCCCGTGCACTCATTCAGGCCACCATTCGCGACTTTCCACGCGACGCCCGACCATTTGCGTATTTGGCTCAACAACTCAGCACGAATGAAGATGACGTCATCCTGCGCTTTAGACAATTACACGCTGAAGGCATTGTCCAACGTATCGGACCGGTCATCACCCCCAATACCGTTGGGGCTTCCACATTGGCAGCTGTCTCCGTACCCAACGACCAAGTCGAAGCGATAGCCCAACGAATCAATCAATTTCCCGAAGTCAATCACAACTACGAACGTGAACACGAATACAACCTATGGTTTGTTATCACGGCCGCCAGTCGTGCACGCATCGACGAGATTCTTGCCCTTACACAGTCTTGGGTCACGGCGCCAGTGCTCGATTTGCCAATGGAAAAGTCGTATTTCATCGATTTGGGGTTTGCGCCATGAGAGACGAGCAAGTTCAAGATGTGATTCGGGCACTGCAACATGGATTGCCCATCACCGAGCACCCCTATCAATGTGTCGCTGACGAAGTCGGTGTGACAGAAACCGATATTCTTCGGACGATTGACGATTGCTTGCAACAAGGTATTTTCAAACGATTTGCCACCATTGTTCGTCATCGAAAGCTCGGATATGTGGCGAACGCGATGGTCGTCTGGGATATCCCCGACGATCTAGTTGACGAGATCGGCACGCTGCTGGCTAAGGAGCCGAGTATTCGCTTGTGTTATCGTCGCCCACGACGCCTCCCTGTATGGCCGTATAACCTGTTCACCATGATCCATGGCCAAAGCCGGGATTGGGTGTTGCAAGAACTCAGCGCCATACGACGAAAGCACCAACTGGAGTTTCCCTACGACGTTTTATTTTCAAAACGGTGCTTCCGGCAACGGGGCGCTTTGTACTTACCGGAGGCGAAATGAGTCAACACGACGAGAAGCTCACCGCGCGAATTTTTGAGCGGCTGCAACAAGGCCTCCCGATCGTGGAGGCGCCATTTCAGGAGCTTTCCCAAAGTCTGAATTGTACGCCGGACGACATCATCGATTTTGTCAACTGGGCGCTTGATACCGGTCTGGCCACCCGGTTCGGCCCAATGTTCGACATTGAAAAAGCTGGTGGCCATTTCTGTCTTTGCGCTGTTGCCTGCGGAGAAAGGTGGCCAGAGATTGCTCAACGGATCAATGCATTTCCTGAAGTCGCGCACAATTATTTGCGCGAACACGAATACAACCTATGGTTCGTGACCGCCACCGAGAGCGAACAACATTTTTTAGAAGTGATACAGCGCATTGAAACGGCTATTGGCTTGCCTGTCATGACGCTGCCGAAGGAGAAAGAGTACAAAATTAATCTTCAGTTGGGGTACCAGCCATGCTCTGCTTGACGACACAAGAAAGAAAAATCATTGAAGTCACTCAATCAGGCCTGCCTGTCACGGCTCGCCCCTTCGCTGAGGTAGCCCAACGCGTAGGACTCACCGAAAAGGAAGTCATCGAAATTTTCCGGCACTGGCAAGCGACCGGGTTGCTCAGGCGCATTGCCTTGGTACCCAACCATTACCGCGCCGGCTATCGATACAATCTGATGACTGTCTGGGATATTGAAGATCATCATGTCGATACTGTTGGCGAGCTGTTTGCCGCCCTAAACTGGGTCAGTCATTGTTATCGTCGCCCACGCAAAACGCCCAATTGGCCATACAACCTGTTTGCCATGATTCATGCCACATCCGAGGAAGCGCTCAACAAGCAGCATCAACAACTCATCGAACTCAGCGCCCCATACTGTCGTGTACACGACGCCCTCATCAGCCGACGGATCCTGAAAAAAACTGGATTCCGGCTGGACACAGGAGGACACTGACATGCTACGAATTTCACGCTATCTTCGCGCCATTCATTCTGGTGAAACGGTTCGCCCGATTGCCCACAAGCGAGCTCCAGTGGTCATTTGGAACCTTATCCGCCGCTGCAATCTAGCCTGTAAACACTGCTATTCTGTCTCGGCCGATCACAATTTTCCGGGCGAACTCTCGACTCAACAGGCCTTGTCAGTACTGAACGACCTACATAATTTCGGAGTTAAAGTGTTGATCCTGTCGGGTGGCGAGCCATTATTGCGACCCGATATCTTTGACATTGCCGCACGTGCCAGAGATCTCGGCTTTTACACTGCCCTTTCGACAAATGGCACACTGATTGACGAGTCGTTGGCCGACCGGATTGCCGAAATGAACTTTGATTACGTTGGTATCAGTCTTGATGGCATTGGCGAAGTACATGATCGTTTTCGCCGTGTCGCGGGAGCGTATGACAAAGCGCTGACTGCGCTACGCCATCTGAAAGCGAGAAATGTCAAAACCGGCCTAAGATTCACCATCACCGACGACAATGCGCATCATTTCCCTGCTGTGCTCGACCTCATGCGCGAAGAGGCCATTGACAAGTTTTACCTCTCCCACCTCAATTACGGTGGTCGTGGCAACCGTAATCGAAAAGATGACGTTGTACACCAACGCGCCAGAGCAGCGGTTATCGAATTGTTTGAGCGCGCATGGCAAGACATTGAAGCAGGACATTACACCGACTATGTCACTGGCAATAACGACGCGGACGCTGTGTTGTTATGGCAGTGGGTGAAGAAACGTTGGCCGGACAAAGCTGAGCGACTCTTTGCCATGTTAGAGGCATGGGGTGGCAATGCCGCTGGGGTTGGTATCGCCAATATCGATAACCTTGGCAACGTTCATCCTGATACTTTTTGGTGGGGTTACACGCTGGGCAATGTCAAGGAGCGGCCTTTTTCAGAGATCTGGCAAGACGAGTCGGATCCGCTGCTGCGTGGCTTAAGGCAGCGACCAAGACCACTCAAAGGGCGGTGTGCAGAATGCCGATGGCTCAGCATTTGTGGCGGGAATGCGCGTATTCGTGCCTATCAGCTCACCGGAGATCCATGGCAAGAAGATCCAGCGTGTTATCTTGATGACGAGGAAATTGGTATCACCACACCTGTGCAGCGTATTGAGGTTCAACCTTACTCACGCCGTACCGACCCATTTTGGCACTCAACTCACCGAAA
>RFGJ01000476.1 GCA_003696665.1 Gammaproteobacteria bacterium
GAAATGGTCGTTCGGCGCCCGGGCCGGCAACTGCCGCACCACGTTGATCAGGTAGGTCAGCGCCCCGCCCATGTTGGCCGAAGCGGCGTTGATCAGTACATGCATTATCGCCACCTCAGAGCACAATTATCAACTTCAGGACGTTTACCATAAAAATGCATAAGCATATTTTTCTTCCCCCAGCAGGCTCGTGCATAGCACAGACCAATCATCAACCACAAGAAATATCCGGGACCCCCTATTGAGTAAAATATAGCCTGCCCAACATTCACAAGAATACTTGTAAAAAGCAGCCAGATAGCCGGAAATCCACCCCAGTGAACCACAGGCCTTATTAGCAAGATGAGGAGCCATATAGTAATCATTGCACCACCAATCCCTATTTCCTCCAGTACGGCAGAAGGCATAAAACCTTTTTCAGAAGAAGCACTCACAGGAATACCAGCTATCTTCTCCAAGTGCTGATCCAACCTTCTCAAATCTGATGGAACCCCGAAGCCAATCCCCATCAATGGCGATGCTCGGAAGTTTACCATTGAGCGTGCTACCAGAGCACCACGGGATTCCTCAAACAGCTCAGCAGCATCCCCCTGTACTCCATCCTTAGCAATAAAATCTTGTATAGCCTGACTGAGTTGAGGAGCGAACAGAACCCCTGCAGATACCAAAAAACCCAAAATAATCAATATTTTAGAAGAAAATAAAAACTCTAGAGGCCGCTTCACATCTCTTCGGAATATAGAAGCAATCAATGCCAACAAAAATCCACTTCCTAGAGCCAAAGCAGCTGTTCGGGACAAAGATGCATAGACAAATAAACACGCCAAACATGAAAGCCCAAGAAATCGCCACAAACCATCACGCTTACATACCAAATACAATCCAGCCATCCATGCTGCAATCGAGGCTGCCAAGGGCCCAAATGTCATTGGATGTTGAAAAATACCTTGAAATCCTTGAGCCGTTCGCAAATAACCCAACCCCATAGGAGCTACAACAATACTACCCAACAAGGAAAACACAAACATTGTAAAAAACCATGAATACCAATATGGGATCAAATCATATGTTCGATAAAAACTAACCACAATGGCTATCACACCAACCACAAAAGAAATCAATTTTAAAATTGTCAACACAGGCACTGGACTAACGAGATATGCCCCAACCAGTACCCAAACAGATAGCAAGCTTAAAACACCTAGTAGTCTTCTCGGAACAGGACTAATTTCTGGATTTACTACTGAATCCCACACAACACGTCCGAAAGCACAAAAAATTATTACCCACCTAAACAACCCTACCCCATCAGGATAGATTGCCCTGCTACCAAGCAACAAAATACTCAACAATCCCAATGCTTCAACGCTCTGTTTGGCTCCTCGAAGCGCATGAATTGCAAGCACAATAAAAACAACCTGTCCCAAGGGGCCAATCACTGCCAAGACGACCGACGAAACTATCAACAATACTAAAAACCTGGGTAGAAGAGTTGGAATAAGCCCCCCCCTCCCTTCACCAGATTGCTCAAAAGACCACGCTTTTACTACTCCATCCATCACATACATAACACCACCCCTTCAATCTACTAACGAACTGGGTCTCTCTAGACCTATACATTCCTGCCCATTTTAGCATTTACATATTTTGATTGAGTCACTTCCAGATCCCACATCGGTTTATCGAGATTCAGTAATATCCGAAACTGTTCCTGGTCTTCACGCAAATCACGCACGAACGCCTCAACAACCTCTGGCGAGGGAAGTGGTGGCCTGGGTGGAGGCGGATCGGTAAATATAATTTGCTTCAACCCATTTATCCATTTATCATCTAAAAATGGCCGAACAGATCGTTTATAAAATTGCCCTCGTTTGAAGCGAGACCACATTTTATAGAAAAATGATTCGCGCAGCCACTTCGGGGCTTGGCTTTGTCGTTCCCCGGCATTCATTATAATTTTATTATTCAGACTAGGAATTGGCTCCAAACCCAAAAAACGACACACACTATCAATCGTTTTCTTTCTATCTACCACATAATCCTCAAAGCGAATAACACAAATCTTATCCAAACCAAAAACATCAATCCAAGGCCTGAGTTGGAACGCATACTTACTACACGTTAGTATAGTTTTATCTTGCTCAATGGCCACACTAAAATCAGCACTTACCTGGCCAGCACGGTAAGCATGATAATGATGACTCAGTGCCCTCTCCAATGGATCCCTGACAATGTAAATCAATCTCAAGTCAGAACCACACACCTCCTTTGCATGGAACGGAACCTTTTTACTATACGGCAATTTCGTATACCCTGTTGAGCCTTCACCACAAATCTGATGCGGACTAGCTCCCCTAAATAAATCGGCATATTTACGCCTGCCATTTGGCGTAACAACATCCTCCAAGCATAATGTGTGTGGCTCTTTGACTGGAGGAAAATATATCTTTGGGTGGTTTGCCAGATCCCTGCACAGTGAAGTGGTTCCTGATTTCATAGCTCCAATTACCAAAAAATCTGGCAGTTTCATTTCATTTGTATGAAGTTTATTCATCGCATACATGCTATCCATGACTTTACGCCCTGAATCAATGTATCGGCCCAGCGATGCGGAGTATATTGCGCAGACAACTGATGACTTCGCTTGCTCATAGCCTCCCAATGCGCCAGCGGTGCTTCAGTGACACGCCCCATGCAATCCGACAGATGTGATGCATTACCGGACTCGAACAGATACCCGTTGTATCCATCCTGCAATAGATGCACGGCAGCTCCACACACATCTGAGCATATCAGGGGCATACCTGCCGCAGCTGCTTCCTGTACCACCACGCCCCATGGCTCGCGCCGGCTGGGAAGCACAAAGGCCGAGGCCTGTGCCATCTGTTCCGGCAAATCCTGGGGCTGCACAAAGCCTTGGTTATAGACTCCCTCTACACCCTGAAGCAAGACTTCCTGTTCCCCGGACCCCACGCAAATCAACGGCCATGGATCGGTCACTTGCGCTCGGTATTGCCGGTAGGCTGTCAGCAGGATATCAAGCCCTTTGATAGGTACATAGCGCCCTACGTAGAGAAAGGCCCGGGGCCGGGCAGATCCAACACGCCGATACACATCTGCAAACCTATCCCAGTCACAGGCATAGTAACCTGACCAGCAGCGGGCGCCGGCATACCCCAGGCGCCGCGCCAGTTGCCGTTGCCGCTCGCCGGAGACCCACAGCACGTCGATGGCGGAGTGCAGGTACCAGGGCGCCACCACGGACGCCACCCGCTGGCGCAGCGAACCGGTCCAC
>RFGJ01000477.1 GCA_003696665.1 Gammaproteobacteria bacterium
AAGCACAACACGATGCAATATCGGCAAGTTTCCTTTAGTGATGGATTTTCCTGGCTGAAACAAGGATCGCAGGCCATCGCTCAATACCCGCTTGGGTGGTTTGGTTTGGCGGCTATTTACTTTCTGATTTTGTACAGCCCAACGGCAGGTTTTTTCTTTGGCGTGTTGGAGCCTGCCTTACTGGCAGGCATCTATCGCGCCGGGCAAGCACAACGGACAAAACAGCCATGGAGCTTGAAAACCATCCTGTCACCACTGGCGGGTGGCAGCCTACCCATTTTGATTCTGGGATTAGCCTTGACGCTACTCAAATTGGTCGTGCTAATGCTTGGATTAATGCACATTGCCACCGTGCTTGATCTTGAGCAATTGTTGCACGCCTATCTCCAGGAAGACTGGTCGACGGTTCGCCAAATTGTGAATGCGCCCGATGTCATTCCAAACATGATGCTGACACTGAGTGTGGTGTTCAGCCTCATGCTCGCGATTTCTATGGCGGGCCTGTTCTCTCCAATCCTCGTTGCTGAACATAAACTTGCGGTCCCCGTGGCCATGGTGCTCAGCCTAAAAGCGGCGGTCAAAAATATCGGCGCATTGACTGCCTATACGTCGATTTTTTTTATTGCCGCATTTTTCATGGCGGCAGGCTTGGCCATTGTGTTACTACCGATGATCGCGTGGTTTATCGCCGCCTATTGCTACTGTGTTGACGACATATTTCCAGATTCAGAGAAACATCCTGTTGAGTCAAATCCCGCTGTGATTGAGGTATAGGAGAGCCTACCATGCGTTTAAAACAATTCATCTCAGGACTATTGTTTGTTGCCTTGTTAACTGGGTGTACAGTGCTCGATCCGTACACGGGCGAGGCCAAAACATCAAAAGCCACAACCTACGGTCTTGGTGGTGCTTTGCTGTGTGGCCTGATTGGCGCAGGTGAATCCAGCAAACATGCGCGAAACGCCGCTGCAGGCTGCGCCTTGATTGGCATGAGCATCGGTGCCTACATGGACTACCAAGAAAAAGCATTGCGTGAACGTTTGCTAAGAACCGGCGTACAGGTCAAACGTGAAGGCAATCGCATCCGTTTGATCATGCCAAGCAACATTACTTTCGCCACCGACCGCTCAGATCTTTCGCCCAAATTCGAACCCGTTTTGGATTCCATCGCAGAAGTTCTGAACCATTATCAGGACACGCGACTGCGCATCGTCGGCCATACGGACTCAACCGGAGATGCTGCCTATAACCTCGCTTTGTCCGAGCGACGTGCGCAAGCGGTGGCCCAATACCTTCGTGCCAAGGGCATCGCCCCGCAACGCCTACAAGTATTCGGCGCCGGTGAAAACCAGCCAATCGCAAGCAATCAAACCGAGGCCGGCCGGGCGCTCAACCGACGCGTGGAACTGACCATTATTCCCATGCCGAAACAATAGGCATGCTGTCGAGCCGTGTCGGCACCAACACCGTGTAGTCCCACGTCAAGACAAGGGGTGCGGTGTCACTATTGAGGGGCGCGCCGTGTTCATTGCGGTGAACGGGTGAGTTCTTGCGGACCACGGTTTCCAAACGCAAAGCGGCACAGTCATCCCGCCCATGAATCGGCCACTTATCCAATACACGCGATGCCGCGTAAAGCGTGTCACCAGCAAAGGTGGGGGCCATGTGGCTCCCACCATTCATCGCGAGAATCTGCACGGCATTGGCGAGGCCGTTGTGACTCAAGGCCCGCGCCAATGACATCACATGCCCACCATACACCAGCCGACGGCCAAATCGACTGTTTTGCATTCGGTGCTCATTGAAATGCACCTGGGCGGTGTTTTGATAAAGCCTCGTGGCCATGACGTGTTCCGCTTCATCCACAGTCACGCCATCCACATGATCAATCCATTCACCCACCTGATAATCCTGCCACGTCAAATCACTCCCAGTGAGGGAAGCGCCCAGTCGCCGAAAGTCCGTGTGTGGCGCAACGTTTAAGTGCTCTGCGGAAACCATCGTCGAGAGGGTGGGGACCACGGCCGGCTCCATCGGTTGCGACGCTTCGCGTTTAGCCACCATCACCCAACGCACCCATGACAACACCTTGTCGCCATGTTGGTTATAAGCGCTAGAACGCACATAAACAATCCCTGTGGTGCCATTGCTATTTTCCTTCAAGCCAATGACGCGAGAGCTGACAAACAGCGTATCCCCAACAAATACCGGTGCGAGGAAGCGCACTTCTGCGTATCCCAGATTGGCCACAGCGTTCAAGGAAATGTCCGGGACGGTTTTGCCGAAGGCGATATGAAACACCAACATGTCATCAACCGGTGTGTCTTCAAAGCCAATGGCTCCGGCAACGGGTGCTGCACTATGCAACACGAAACGACTCCCGGTCAGCGCAATATAGAGCGAAACATCGCCCGCGGTAATGGTTCGAGGTGTGCCGTGCCGAATGACTTCATCGAGCGTGAAGTCCTCAAAAAATCGTCCGGTGGATGATTTATTCATGGTTATTTGCCCAATAAGTCGTCTTGGCCAAGCTTTTGCACTTGCTCATAGATATTGATCACCCGTAGCGCCCAATCATGCAAACTAGGTTCAATGAGGCGATCATCGATCACTGCCATACTTCGCCCCTGCGCCTGGGCCTCATCCAGCGCTTCAAGAACGGCACGGGCACGCTCCATATCTTCCTGCCGCGGCGTGAACGCATCATTGGTGTACGTCAGCTGCACCGGATGAATCACGGTTTTGCCATCAAACCCAAGATCGCGCGCCTGCCGACACGCAAATTCGCATGCCTCCACATTTTTCAAATCCAAATGGGGACCATCCACCACACATCGCCCATAAGCGCGCGCCGCCAAGACAACCATCGACAGACTGCCAAGTAAACCGAGTCGATCTTTGGTCATATTGATCTTAAGGCTATTGGCCAAATCCGTCGTCCCCATGATCATCGCCACAAGACGGTCGCTGCTCGCCGCAATTTCCTCGGCGTGCAATACCCCCTTTGGGGTTTCGATGTTCACCATGACAGATAATGTTTCGCCTCCCGCTGAATCGAGCGCGGCAATCGCATTGTGAACATCTTCGGCGCTTTCAATGCTCGGAAACAAGACGGCATCAATCGGCAATTTGGCAACTTCCATCAAGTCGGCAACGCCAAGTTCCGTGGTCAGCGGATTGATGCGCACCACTTTTTCCGAATAACCAAAGTCCGGATTTTTCAGCGCGTCCACCAGTTGGGCGCGAGCTTGTGCTTTTTTCGAGGCAGGCACAGATTCCTGCAGATCAAAAATCACTGAATCGGCAGGCAAGCCTCGAGCTTTCTCAATATGACGAGGCACATGTGCCGGTACGTATAACATGGTACGACGAGGTCGATATCTCTGTGTCATGACGACTCCTTTGCCAACATGGCAACCAATTGTTTTCTTAGTACCTTACCATTCTTGGTGCGAGGAAATTCGGTCATAAAATGAATTTTCTTTGGTGCTTTGTAGCGCGCCAAGTTTTTCTCACCATAAGCGAGCAATTCCGCCTCCGTCACTGACGTATTCGCATGCGGCACCACACAAAGCGCCACCAGCGTTTTGTCCGGCGCGATGGTTTCTCCGACCGCAACACAGTCAGCCACCGCCGGGTGCGTCTTCATTACACGCTCAACTTCGTGTGGCGACACACGATAGCCGAACGTGTTGATAATGTCGTCCTTGCGGCCCAGAAACCAGATATAGCCGTCCTTGTCTCGACGGGCATAATCGCCGGTAAAGAACCACCCATCGTGGCGCGCCTCACGCGTGGCTTCCGGCAACTTCCAATATTCCAAAAACAATCCCGGATCGTCGTCCGGAATACAAATCATACCCTCTTCGTCAACCTCCACTTCCTGCAAATTTTCATCCAACAAGTGAACATCATGACCAGGTTGAGGGAAACCCGCCGACCCCGGGCGAATAGGATGGTAGATGTTTTGTGAGATGTAGTAGGAAATTTCGCTCATCCCAATCGCTTCGTAGATATCTAGGCCAAATCGCTCCCGCCACGCATTGAGCATAGCATCTGACAAATGCTCTCCTGCACTCATACAATGACGCAAGCTCGGTACATCCTGACGTCCATAATTGGTTTTCTGAATGATTTGGCGATAAATGGTCGGCACACCGATAAAAGTGGTGCATTCGTGCTTGGCCATCAGACGAGGCCACAGGGTGGCGTCGTTTTTTCCTTCGTACACGATCACTGTCTTCCCATGGTACAACGGGTCCATCAGCGCTGAACCAAGCACATAGGTCCAGTTAAACTTGCCGGAATGAACAATTCGCTCATCTTCGACAAAATTAAACCAATAACGGCTGGCGGGCAGTCGGCCAATCAAAGCACGGTGACCGTGCAATACACCTTTCGGGAACCCGGTTGTCCCTGAGGTATACACCAGATAAGCCGGGTCATTGGCCAGTGTCTGCACGGCCGTCGTTATCGGTGAAACGCTCTCCAGCAGCGCATCGAGCGACATGAGCGTCAATGTCGCCGACGCTGTTTTCGGTATTGTGCTCGCCCCTGCCAGAAGCACATATTGAAGATTGGGCAATTCATCCAAGTGCGGCGCCAGTTCCGGCCACATATCTGCATGGGTCACCAATACGCGCGCACCTGAATCCTCCGCCAGATAGCGTACTTCACGCCCTGCAAGCAATGTCGAAGTCGGCACGGCGATGGCGCCAGCTTTCATCGCGCCAAAAAATGCCACGGGATAAGCCAAGGCATTCGGCAGACGAATCAGTACTCTATCGTTTCTCGACAGACCAAGTTCCTTGAGCACTCCGGCAAAACGACTTGAAGCATCAGCCAGCTCAGCATAGGTATAGCGGCTGGTCCCTCGTTGCTCATCTTCGACAATCATCGCAAGCCGCTGGCCAAAACCTTTCGAGACCTGCTCGTCAGTACATGCCACCCCAATGTTGAGATGTGTCGGCACCTGCCAGTGCCATTCGGCAATTGGTGGAAATTTTTGTGTCATGGCGCCTCCTTAGACCCGACCATACGGCCAGTTTTCCCGAATCACCTGCACTGGCAGACGCTTTAGAACATCCAACGCAAACGCCTTGTCTTCCGGTGCCAACGCATTTAACGCATTGGCCCGCAACAATGTTTGTAATGCCTTGCCAAACATCGGCGGGTCTAACATTTCACCTTCAAATCGAATGGCGCCGCCAAGCAACGCATCCGCATCGATAGCCGCCTTCAAAATGGCGACATTGCGGGCAATCGCCTTAGGTGAAGGTGTGAAAGCCACTTTACACAAATGAATATGATTCGGATGAATGACTTGCTTTCCCGTCAACCCCATCTGAGCCTCTTCCACCGCGTGAGCATGCACGATTTTTGACTCCCGATCGCCGTGGAGATCCAACCAGCGCCGGACATCCTCAGGTTCAATATAATCTGTTGGCATGGCATTTTTATTGATTAATACTTCGACCCCACCAATAACGCCCTTGCCTGCAATCCGCGCTTCCATCAGCAATAAATGCAAGTATGTGCGCAATTCATGAATCCAGTTCTCGGGCGTCAGGTGAATGGCCATGGCTTTGGAAAAATCGTGAATTCCGAAGACCACATGCTTGACGGTGTCATACTGCATAATGTCCGCCGCCAGTTTGAGAGATCGCGGGTGCTCGAAAATGGGTTGAATGGTGATCTGACTATTGACACCGACCAGCCAAGCGGACAGATCGCGAATTTCTGCCGCGCCATATACCTCCCCTGCTTTGGCCAGAATGATGACATCGATAAACTCCGCACAATCCCTGATCAATTCAAGATCCTTCTCATACTCAGGTGTCCGAAACGGATTGATCCTCAACGCAATTTGGAATTTTCGATTTGGATCAAACTTGGGCAACTCTTGACGAAGCAAAGCGCGGCTCATCTCCTTTTGCCGACATCCATCTTCAAGGTCAAACAAAAGCGTATTGGCCGGCGTTTTGTGGGCGTGCCGCCGCATACGCTCAGCGGCTTGCTCCATGGTTTCGTAAACCCCCTGTGCAGGAGAGTACTTCACCGGTGGATAATACAGTTGTATGCCAGGCCAAGGGCCGCCCAAGACCGTCGCTTCATCAATATGGGTCAAATAATCGTGTTTGTAATTCATGTTGCCTATTCCGGCTGATATGCCGCCTCCCTCTCAAGTCATCCGACCAGATGAGTACCACATTCAAACAAACATTTCAAATAAGTGTTTGACTCGTCATTTCAGGTTGAGCAAACTAGACTGATAACAACGACTGTGTCATCCAATAAACATAGCAGACATTCAAGGAGGCCTAAGTGAAAGTTCATCCGCGTCATGCCCTATTTGCTGGTGAGAAAACCTTTCCTGCCATTCCCTGCTGCGAACATTTCGCCGGCAAGGAAAAACTCATCCGAAAAGCACTGGCATTACAAAACGAGATAGGGCCGGTTTTTGACATCACTTGCGACTGCGAAGATGGCGCCGCCGCAGGGCAAGAACGAGCACACGCGGAAATGGTCGCCGCAATACTTGCCTCGGATGCCAATGTCCACCATCGGGCTGGCGTGCGCATTCATGACTATTCACATCCACACTGGAAGCAAGATCTTGAGATTATCTTACCGATCATTGGTGATCGCATTGCCTACATCACCCTCCCCAAAGCCACCGCTTGGCAGCAAGTAGCGGAGATGATTGAGACAATCAAAACGCTGTCCCAACTACATGGCATCAAAAGACAGATTCCCGTCCATGTGCTCATCGAAACTCATGGCGCCCTGCGCGATGTTTGGCAAATCGCGGCGCTTGAACAAGTTGAAGTGCTGGATTTTGGCATGATGGACTTTGTCTCTGGTCACCATGGCGCCCTGCCTGCGGCTACAATGCGAAGCCCAGGGCAGTTTGAGCATCCACTCCTTGTCCGAGCCAAAACAGAAATGGTCGCGGCTGCCTTGGCCAATGGCGTAGTGCCGGCACACAACGTAACGCTGGATCTCAAAAGTCCGTATCAAACCTATCAGGATGCACATAGGGCCCGTTACGAGTTTGGCTTTCTCCGCATGTGGAGCATTCATCCCGTACAAATTCGAGCGATTGTCGACGCTATGAAACCAGACTATTCCGAAGTCGAAGATGCCGCGAATATTTTGATGGCGGCGCAGGACAACGACTGGGGCCCCATACAATACAAAGGTGAATTGCATGATCGAGCGACCTACCGCTATTTCTGGGAGCTGCTGGAACGGGCGAAAAATACAGGTGTCACCTTGCCGCCAGAAGCCGAAGCACGATTTTTTGGAGAAGCATGATGCGCTACCCAGTTGTTTCGGTCGATGACGTTGCGCGGCAGCTCACACACGAAGAAGTGGTGCTATTTGATTGTCGTTTTCAACTGTCCGATCCGGATGCTGGACGAACCGCCTATGAACACGGCCATCTCCCGGGCGCCCATTATGCCGATTTGGAAAAGGATCTTTCCGGGACCATCACGCCTGCATTAGGCCGACATCCCTTACCTAGGGCAGAGGACTTTGCCGCCTTCCTCGCCCGGCACGGCGTTGAACGCGGTCAGCTGATCGTGGCCTATGACGACAACATGGGGTTTGCGAGCCGATTCTGGTGGCTATGCCGCTACTTTGGTTGGGACAATGTGGCCGTGCTCGATGGCGGCATTCGTGCATGGCAAAATGCCGGTCTGCCATTGTCAACTCAGCAAGAAATCGTGCGCAAGACATCCTCGATTAAGCTCACGCCACGCCCCCAACTTGCCATTGACCTTCCCGAGCTTCGCGAACGGCTGACAGCCAATGGCGCTGAACCGATACTAATTGACAGCCGCCATCCTGAACGCTACTGCGGCATTCATGAACCGCTCGATCCTGCCGCCGGACATATTCCCGGAGCGCGATGCCTGTTTTGGCAAGAGTGCCTGAACGATGATGGCTTTTGGCAAAGCCAAGCATGGCACGAGGCCAGGTGGTCGGATTTTAATGACGCCCCGCTCGTCGTCTATTGCGGTTCAGGCGTCACCGCCTGCGTGAACATGCTGTCCTTAGCCTGTGCTGAGCGATTTGCGCAAGCCCGTCTGTATGTCGGCAGCTGGAGCCAATGGGCAACATGGCATTTAGAGCGACAAATTCCTGAAAGCGAGTGGTTGGCGCGCTGCACCCTTAAGGATTGAGCACAAACTTTAGTCGCCAATCTCGGCCAATGCGTCTTATCTCAGGGGCTGGCAGAGCATGTGCCTCGGTCATCTTCGCCAAAGGCGGCCAATCGACTAAAGAGCGCTGCGCTGGTCCGACGATTTTGGCAGCTTGGTAAACATAGAGCTCATCCACTAAGTTGGCCTGAAGGAAGGCTCCAGCGAGCGTTGCGCCAGCCTCCACCAAGACTTGATTCACTTGGTGCGTATTGGCGAGGTGCTCAAGAAGCGGCAACAAGGCCACGCGCCCTTGGCGAACAAATCTGGTTTCTGTGGGAATGCCATCATCACCTGTGTGATTCGCCGTCACCCTCATCACTGGCCCTGACTGCCAAATCTTAGCCGTTGCAGGCACTCTAGCCTGTGGATCCAACACGACTCTGAGCGGTTGGCTCAGCGTTTCTGATGATGGACCACCTGGCCAACTGCGCACTGTTAACATCGGGTCATCAGCGATCACCGTCCCTGCGCCGGTGATGATTGCGTCACACTGTGCGCGCAAACGTTGCACATCATGTCGCGCCGCCGTTTCTGTAATCCAATAGCTGTCTGCATTGTCAAGCGCAGTGGCTCCATCCAAAGTGGACGCCAGCTTGACAACGACCCGTGGTCGGCCTGTTTCCATCCTTTGAAAAAAAGCTCGATTAAGTGCCCGGGCCTCGTCCGCAAAGAGGCCTGTAACCACGTCAATACCATGCTGGCGAAGGTGGTTCAGCCCGCGGCCGGAGACAAGTGGGTTTGGATCTGGAGTCGCCACCACCACCTTGCGCACATCTGCCGCCACCAAGGCTTCACAACAAGGCGGTGTTCGACCATGGTGCGCGCAAGGCTCAAGTGTGACATAACAGGTCGCCCCCGCCGCTTCACGCGCCATGTCGAGCGCCATAATCTCAGCATGAGGCGCTCCCGGTCGAACATGCCATCCCTCGCCGATGATCTGTCCGTCACGAACCAAGACCGCGCCCACACATGGATTCGGGTGTGCGGTATAACGCCCTTTTTGCGCCAAGACGAGCGCCCGACTCATCAGGCGCATGTCGGTGAGCGCATCACTCATGAATTTTTGGTACCTCGCTCCAACGCTTCAATTTCCTTGCGGAAAGCATCCACATCCTGAAAATCCCGATACACCGATGCGAAGCGCACATAAGCGACTTTATCCAGTTGACGCAGAGCGTCCATCACCCATTCTCCAATCTGCGAGGACGGGACTTCTCTTTCACCAGTCGCACGCAAGCGTGACATGATCTTCCGAATTGTCTGTTCCACCGCCTCGGTTGAGACCGGCCGTTTTTCGATGGCTCGCATGATACCAGCCCGCAACTTGCCTTCATCAAATGGCTGGCGCGAACCATCCGACTTGACCACCCTCGGCATCACCAATTCAGCCGTTTCAAAAGTGGTAAACCGCTCACCGCAGTGTCCGCACTCGCGACGCCGTCTCACCTGTTCGCCGCCGCCGACCAGACGAGAATCAATCACTTTAGTGTCGTGTGCAGAACAGAACGGACAGTGCATGACAACCTCACTTGTTAGGGTTTCGGATAAACCGGAAAACGGGCCGTCAAGGCCTTAACTTGTTCACGCACCCGGGCAATGGTTGATTCGTTCTCGATGTCATCTAACACGTCACAAATCCACCCGGCCAACGTCTCCACTTCTGGCTCTTTGAAACCTCGCGTCGTGACGGCCGGCGTGCCAAGGCGCAAGCCGCTGGTCACAAAAGGCGAACGTTTTTCATTCGGTACTGTATTCTTGTTGACGGTAATGCAGGCCCTTCCCAATGCCGCATCAGCGTCCTTGCCGGTAATCCCTTTGTCGGTCAAGTCCACCAAGAACAAATGATTGTGCGTGCCGCCGGAAACAATCTTGTAGCCACGGGACTGCATCACTTTTACCATCGCTTGTGCATTGGCGAGCACTTGTTTTTGATACTCAATAAATTCAGGTTGCAACGCTTCCTGAAAGGCCACCGCTTTCGCAGCAATCACGTGCATCAGCGGGCCACCCTGCATCCCTGGGAAGACCGCTGAGTTCAATTTCTTTTCGATTTCCGGATTCGCTTTAGCCACGATCAAACCACCCCGTGGTCCCCGCAGCGTCTTGTGCGTGGTTGACGTCACGACATCTGCATAAGGCACGGGATTTGGATATAGGCCGGCGGCAATCAGACCAGCCACATGCGCCATGTCCACCATCAAATAGGCGCCAACCTTATCCGCAATCTCGCGAAAACGCGCCCAGTCGATGACGCCCGAAAACGCCGAAAACCCGGCCAAAATCATTTTTGGCTTATGCTCAAGCGCCAAGGCCTCGACTTGCTCGTAATCAATGTCGCCATCAGGCGTGAGACCATACTGCACGGAATGGTATAACTTGCCGGAAAAATTCACCGGGCTGCCATGTGTCAAATGGCCACCTTCGTTCAAATTCATGCCCAATACGGTATCGCCAGGCTCAAGCAGTGCCATGTACACCGCTGCATTGGCTTGCGAACCTGAATGCGGCTGCACATTGGCATAGTCGGCACCAAACAACTTTTTCGCCCGCTCAATCGCAAGATTCTCAGCCGTGTCAACATATTCACAGCCGCCATAGTAACGCTTTGCCGGATAGCCCTCAGCGTACTTGTTCGTGAGCACCGAGCCTTGCACTGCCATGACTGCAGGGCTCGTATAATTTTCCGACGCGATCAGCTCAATATGTTGTTCTTGACGCTCACGTTCCGCTTCAATGGCGGCATAAAGTTCCGGGTCTTTGTCTTTGAGTGACTCATAGGCTTGATCGAGCATACAATTCATTCTCCTTGGACTGGCAATGTCGCCATTGTACCTAGGCACAGGGCTTTGTGCACCTGTTTGCTAGCGCACTTTTGCCTTGCGGATCACGCGGCGTAAAATCGCAGGCGAAATGCGCTGCAGCCACAACGCTGACCGTTCGCGCCACCCGGCAATGGCCACTTCATCAGCGCCCCGCTCAATTGCATTGACCATACGTCGCGCGGTTTCTCCAGGATCGAGACCATTTTTCTGTGCATCATCCAACTGATTGAGTGGCGCACCATCCCCGGTCAATGCGCGCAAGCTCAAACCCGTCGCAATGAATCCGGGCATTAGATTAGTCACGATCACGCCTCGATCATGCACTTCGGCCCGAAGCGCGTCCATAAATCCAATGATGGCATGCTTTGCGGCCGAATAGCCGCTACGGTAGGGTGTGGCAATTTTGCCAGCCACGCTGCTTACCACCACAATTTGCCCGGATCTCCGGGCCAGCATTTCCGGCAACAACGCCTTGGTGATGGCGACCGGAGCAAAATAATTCACCGCCATCAGCGTCTCATCCACCGTCACTAAGGTTTCTTCTGCAAAAGATCGCTGACTAATGCCGGCATTGTGTATGACGATATCAAACATGCCATATTGTTGCGCTTCTTGGGCAATGGCACTGGCCGCCCCATGATAGTCTGTGAGGTCAAGCGGCAATACACGATGCGCTTCCGGAGATGCACATTTTCGCTTCACCGACTCAAGCAACGCTTCTCGTCGTGCCACCAGTGTCAATTCGCCACCACGTCTGGCCAACTCATAGGCCAACGCTTCGCCAATACCTGAACTCGCCCCGGTCAACAATATTCTTGCCCCTCGAATTTGCATGGTGACTCCCTCATCGTTTCAGGAACAAACAAAACATTTCACGGTCAATACA
>RFGJ01000478.1 GCA_003696665.1 Gammaproteobacteria bacterium
CGTGCAGCGGACGCGGCTGCGCCGCGCGCCAACGTCGGCGGAATTTCGGTCAAAAATCATGCGCCATCAATGGCCGTTGGACGGCGACGCCGCGCCGCTAACGCTCACGTTGGGCGTGGGTTGGGTTGTCCCCGCGTTAGCCGCCTTGGTGGCCGCTTACTTCTCCGCCCGCCACGCGGAGCGTATCCCGCCCGCCCAGGTGTTGCGAGGAGAGTGAAGAATCCACCGATGACACCGATGGGCACCGATTTGAAATTGGTGGTTAGCGGGTGGCGTTTAGCAGTTGGCAGATTTGCTCTGCGTCCTCTGCGCCTTATTTCTTTGCGCCCTTTGCATTCTTGGCGACCTTGGCGCAAAAACCACAGATTACACAGAAACCCGCAGAAGACACGGAAACTCTTTTCTTTGCGCCTTTGCGTTATTCTTGGTGCCCTTGGCGTTAAGGGCAATTGGTTGATGTAAGTGTAAGATGTGTAGTACTTGACAAAAGTGCGGGGGGGGTAAAATGTAGATGATTCAAGGGGCCCTTAGACGAATCTACATTGCTGGCGGGGGCCAACTCTTTGTACGGATGTGTTCCCATGAACGAAAACAAAGGTGTGGAGCGCCTGTTGCAAGGCATCGTGGTGTTGTTGGGTGTGCTGATCCTCTTGGACGCGCTCATCCTGTGGCATGTGACTCGGGTAGAGCGAAGCGTGGCTCCGTTGCGCGCCGTCGCACCGCAGTCAGCACGGGAAGGCATCCAACCCGGCAAGAAAGCGCCGCCGTTTGCGCTCAAGGACATGAAGGGTCAGACCATCACCCTGGCGCAGTTCGCGGGGAAACCTTTTTTGTTGATCTTTGCCTCAACCGAGTGTGGAGCCTGCCGGCGCATGTTCCCCAATTTGAGCGCTTATCATCAAAAACACCCCGAACAACGAATCGTGATGATTTTGGCGGGGAGTGAGAGAGCGAAGGAAGAAGTGGTCAACAAGTACGGGTTTGATTTCCCGATTTTGTCGTGGGACGACAAGGTAGCCCATGCTTACAAAGTGCCGGGGACGCCCTGGTTCTTTTTGCTCGACGATAAGGGGGTAGTCGTGCGTTCGGGCACGGCCAATACACTGGAGGGCATCGAGGCTTTCGTTGAGAAGAAATGAAAGGGAAGGAGGTGATGTGAAGACGAAAAAAGAGCGACAGTTTGCGTGAACAGTTCATGAGATAGAGAAAGCCGTTTCGTTTCACCGAAAGGAGTGTGTTGAGTCTCGAAAAGTCGTACCTCTGGAATCCTGACAAAGTCTCGAAAAGTCGTGCCTCTGCCCCGTTATTCTCCGGGCTCCTCGAGAAAAATGGA
>RFGJ01000479.1 GCA_003696665.1 Gammaproteobacteria bacterium
TACCCAACAGCCCAGTTAGATAGAAACCAACCTGTCTCACAACGGTCTGAACCCAGCTCACGTTCCCTTTTAACGGGCGAACAACCCTATTCCTGGTGCCTTGTGCAACACCAAACGAGGAAGAGCCGACATCGAGGAAGCAAGCCGTGCGGTCGATGTGTTCATCGCCTACCGTTGCAGCTCTACAATCAGAAGCTGAGAAGTACACAGCATTGATCGGCTTTCGGGTTTAAAGGACTTCTGAGTTCAGCCAATTTTTAAATCATCGACTTGCGTCTATTAAAAATGTGAGGATGATAGAAGACCTTTAAATGGTTGTGAAACCGTTTACTGCAGCTGTGCACTGGTGGAGGTAATTTGAATTATAAGTTTAGAATTCCTTAGCGATAGGGAACTCTAACGCACGACAACTCTGTTACCCCTGAGGTAACTTTTCTGTCACCACCCGCGTCTACTAAGGACAATCGGATGGATCGCTAGGCCCTACTTTCGTAACAGCGAACGCTATTGGTACGTTCACGGTAAAGCCAGCTTATGCCCTTGCACTCTACGGAGGATTTCTGTCCCTCCTGAGCTGACCTTTGGGCACCTCTGTTTTCTTATCGGAGGTTTGCCGCCCCAGCAAAACTACCCACCACCAGGTGTCCCCGTCGCAACGGGTAAGTCCATTCAACGACCATAGTCAGTGTTCCATGGTCGCATCCCCAAGGCCCGGAGACCTTGGTTCGACGCTCCTGACTACGCTCTGTATGGTCGCCAAATGAACAGCTGGAAGCTGTAGTAAAGCTCTCAGGGTCTTCTCTTCCCAACTGGGCTATCCGGTCTGTTCGCCGGATCGCAGGTTCACTGGATTCTAGGCAGGGACAGTGGGAACCTCGTTGGTCCCTTCATGGACGTCGGTAATTATCCGACAAGGCATTTGCCTACCTTAAGAGAGTCATGGTTACTCCCGCTGTTAACCCGAGCTTAGCCCCCTTGTACGGGGATTTGACTTACGGGCACTGAGCAGGATACACAAACTATACACAGGCTTTCGCCCTAGCAGTTTGCTATGTTTTTGTTAAACAGTCGGGTTCCCTTTGTTAGTGACACCTTCGGCCGCTTGTGACAGCTAAAGGCAATGGTTATCCCGTAGTTACCCATCTATTTTGCCGAATTCCCTTGCCTAGATTACTCCAAGAGGTCTTAGCCTTCTAAGCCTAAGGACACCCGTGTCGGTTTTTGGTACGATCGCGTGCTACAACGACAGATCATTTTCATGGGGTTTTGGAAATCGATGGTAGCGAATTAATATATTCCGCCTATTCGTGATTTCATCCGAGTCTCAGTGCAACACTACTCGTCGGACATATACACTTAACTTAGCTATGGAAACTAAGACCACCTATCCACAACCGTCTGATCTGTCGATATCGTTGCCGACTTCACACGCGGTACAGGAATATTAAACCTGTTTCCCTTTTGAAAGAGCCATACTAAGGTCTTTCTTAGGATCGACTGACCCTGGACTGATGGACATTGTCCAGGAACCCTAGCCTTTTCGACCTATGGGGTTCTCACCCATATATCTGCCTACTACTACCAGGATCTGCACTTCAACGAGGTCCACAGGTCATTTCCAACCTGCTTCTACCCTCGCCAAACGCCGGTATACCGGATCACCGTTCTAAACGGTGCCCTTGGGTATCGGGAGTTGATTTTAGCCCCGTCCATTTTCAGAGCCGTACCGCTCGATGAGTAAGCTGTTACGCTTTTGTTAGTGGATTGCTGCTTCTAAGCCTACCACCTCATTGTCTTAGCGATACGACGTCCTTCGCTTTTTACACTTAATCAACATTTAGGGCCCTTAACCCAAGTCTAGCTTATTCGCTTCTCGGTTGCCACCCTTACGGCGACACACCCAACTGCGGCAGTCTACGTAGAACCGTCATTCGGAGTTAGATGGTGCGGCGAGGATTTCACTCCCCATTCCGACACTGTCTGTACTCTACCAACGGTTCATACTCGTGCCACGCTGGACTGCGGCTCCACTTCTACCGGAATGTGCTATCAGGCGCTTCGATTGGCCTTTAACCACTATACGCAGCTCAGAGGAATGAGTTGTATATCAATACCCCTTCAACCCTCCACCGCAGTTTCCCACGGCTTCAGTTTGGCCACGCATAGATCAACGCCTTTCGCATCTTATCCGAGTGATTTCACGCGCTTTCACACGTCGTCCCTTGCAAA
>RFGJ01000480.1 GCA_003696665.1 Gammaproteobacteria bacterium
ACCAAACGGCGTCCTGATACATAAATTTCCCAACGTGGTGACGGGCATGTGACGCGGACGGTCAATGTGCCGACATTTGTTTTTGGGCCAATGGAAGCGATTGTTAAAGCGTCCAGGCATTTTGGAAGTCGTAACCGCTTATCCGGAGGGCGCATATCAAACTCGAATCGACGACTTTCCGAAGATGGATATTGCGCTGTCAGATATTTGTCGACTTGTCGCATAATCTCATCTAAAGATTGAATGCGATTGGCCGATGCAAAAGCCATGGAGGAAAACATGGCGGCCATCAAGCACAGGGCGGCTTTGGTAAATTGGGATAACACGGCGTTTTGGCCTATGCTTAACATGAGTTGAACCTCATTGGTTGAAAGACGTCATGATATTGACATTCATTAGGTAAATACTGCGTCCTTAGCACATTCGAAGCAAATATTGTGCCTAAGTCGATTATGGGCGCGAACGGGAGAAGAGAACGATGGCGGGTTTATTGGACAATGTGAATCTGAGAACCCAGATGGTGGGTCAGAACCGGTTAGAACTTTTGTTGTTTAAACTGACCGGAAAGCAGATTTACGGGATTAACGTATTCAAAGTTCGGGAAGTGCTGCAGTGTCCTAAGCTGACTGAAATTCCCCAAAGCCATCCAGTGGTCCGCGGCGCGGCTCACATTCGTGGCGAAACAGTATCGGTCTTGGACCTGAGTATGGCAATTGGTGGGCCTCCGTTACAGAAAATCGAAAATGCCTTTGTGGTGATCACCGAATACAACCGGACGGTGCAAGGATTTCTGGTTCACAATGTGGAGCGCATCATCAACTTAAGTTGGGGCGAGATTCACCCCCCGCCGGCTGGGTCAGGCAAACAAAGCTATTTAACTGCGGTGGCTGAATTCGAGAACCAGCTCATTGAGATAATTGATGTCGAGAAAGTGTTGTCAGAAATCACACCGATGTCGACCGAGGTGTCTCAGGATATCATTGAAACTGAATTCAAAGCGCCGCACGACCGGGTGGTACTGATTGCGGATGATTCTGCCGTGGCACGAAATCAGGTCAAGCGTACGGTAGAGCAAATTGGACTGAAGACCCATCTAGCGAAGGATGGTCTGGAAGCACTCAATTATCTGAAGTCGATTGCAGATAGTGGCCGTGACGTGACTAAGGAAGTGTTGTTAGTCATTTCTGACATTGAGATGCCAGAGATGGATGGTTATACGTTTACTGCTGAAGTTCGCTCGGATGCAAGACTTGCCGAGCTGCCGGTGATTTTACATACGTCCTTAAGCGGCGTTTTCAATAAGGCGATGGTCGACAAAGTCGGCGCAGACAGATTCATCGCGAAGTTTGATCCGAATGA
>RFGJ01000481.1 GCA_003696665.1 Gammaproteobacteria bacterium
GACGAGTTACAGATTGATCACCGCCTCGTAACGTAACCTTGGGGTTTGCGGGTCAATCGGACTGCCTTTGATTTCGATGGTGATTCGATATTGTCCAGCAGGCAGGTTTCGACCATTCATATCGCGAAGCGCCACAATGTCGCCCAGTTTTTTCGTTTCACCCGGGGCAATGGTCAGGTCTGTCAGCGCTTGTGCAAAGCGTTTGTTCGCTGCCCATTGCTGAACAACCTCACCGGCTTGGTTATAAATCACGATATCGAACATTTGCGAACTTGGGAACGTCCAGGTGATGGCTTTGTCGGTCGGATTCGACAAGTCGACATAGACTGGCACAACACCAGGCTGCAAGTCCGTGGCGGCCACTGGAGTGGGCAAGGTGAATTCGGCTTTCAATCCTGCCAGATCGAAGACATCTTCACCGTCAATGGTCGCGTCAATCAGCGCGTAGTGGTTTGACCCCATGAAGGTGATCTCACTCCATCCCACCAGGCCAATACCGCGGGCGAATGACGCACTTTCGATGCCTCCGTCACGGCAGCTACCTTGGAAGCGAACGGTCACCACGTCGTGGTGTTTACCATCTGCCAACATATCCAGTGGCTTGACGCTTTGTAAGATAGCCTCCTGCATACAATTTGCCATGGGGGACATCGAAGGTGAAAGGTTCAAAGTGTAGCGAGAACCAGCAGGATCGGAAAAATCAACCAGCTTGATCGCTTTAGCTTGTTCGCTGTCCCACACATAGATGGCCTCGGAATTGAGCGAGCGCCATACCCAAACATTTTGCAGCCCCAAGAAGTGATCAAACTTGACCCAGTTGCTGCCGTAGCTGTCGATTTGCTGAACAGTTGCCGTTTGCGTTTCTGCACCACGTGCTGGTGCCATCACGTATTGGTATGTGGCCGACTGCGCCGCCGGGAAGAAATCATTGGCCACAGCCGCATTGGTTGACAGCACCGAAGCGTAAGCGCAGACAAACAGACTGGAAATGGTGTGTTTCATAGTCATCCTCCTAGATGTGTACAGTTGAGCGAGTGATTTTGGACTGGGTACAACTCGACTCCCATCCATGTGTCGTTAAGACAGCAACATTATGTAGCTCGCTAAGATGACAGGAAAATGAATTATTTTTGGCAGTGAGATTACAAAATTTTGTGGTGCGACCAGTGCACCCACATGCAGTGCAGTAATTGGAGGATTATTGATTGGTGGGTTTGTCCCAGCGTGACCGCAGGGCCTGATCGCTTTTTTTTGCAGCAACCCAATGCCATTGCTCGCCCCGTTTCTCTTTTTTCCAGAATGGCGCTTCCGTTTTTAGTCTGTCCATCAGATATTGCGCCGCTTCGAAGGCGGAACGTCGATGGGCACTTGTGGCGGCGACAAAAACAATGGTGTCACCGGGACGCATTTCACCGACTCTGTGGATCACGCAGACATGACCGAGCGACCAGCGCTGGCGTGCGTCAGCGACAATTTGCCGCAGACTTTTTTCAGTCATCGCCGGATAGTGTTCGAGGAAGAGCGCTGAAACGCCATCAGTGCGCCCTCGAACACGTCCACTGAACGTGACAATGGCACCTTGCCCATCGTCCGCCTCATGGAGTTTGGCCATCAGCGGGGCGATCTCAATGGCTTGTTCGGTAATTTGCACGAGATCCATGCTCACCCACCTGTCACCGGAGGAAATATAGCGACTTCGTCGGCATCATCAATTTCATGATCAAGTGGCACAATGGTCTGATTCACCGCACATAAATGTTGTGATTCTTTGAGAAATTGCCATTTGCCGCTCTGATTGGCCAGCTGATCAATCAACGCCCTCACTTGTATTGGGCCTGCAAGTGGCCAATCTATTTGGCTGACACCAAGTTGATCTCTTGTTTGTCCAAAAAAAAGGATTTTAGCCATCTGCGTTCCACTCCCCACTTTTGCCACCACTTTTGTGACACAAACGAATCGCTTCGATGGTCATGCCACGGTCGATTGCCTTGCACATATCATAAATCGTCAACGCGGCCACGCTCGCCGCTGTCAGGGCCTCCATTTCTACGCCGGTTGGTCCGGTGACTCGGCATTCGCTGATGATTTTGAGCCGATTCTGGGTGATCCATTCAAACTGAATGCTGGCATGGGTTAAGGCAAGCGGATGACAGAGAGGAATCAACTGACTGGTCTGTTTGGCCGCCATAATGCCGGCAATGCGGGCGGTGGCCAGAACGTCTCCTTTTTTGATGGTTTGTTCGCGGATCGCATCCCCAGTCTCGGCAGCCATGACGATATGCGCCTCGGCGATAGCCACACGATAAGTCTCTGCCTTGCCGCTGACATCGACCATATTGGCTTCACCCTGCGCATTGAGATGAGTGAATGGCTTTGTCATGAGGCATCCCTCGTCTTGCATGGTTGTGATGCCCCATTTTTGAGATGGGGGACAAAATTGCAGGGACGGTGTGAGGCGTCTAGTTGTTCACGAATGATACGCTCAAATGCCAAGCGGCATGCATTGGGAGACCCCGGCATAGCGAAAATCAGTGTGCCGTTGGCCAGTCCAGCCACCGCGCGGGATTGCAC
>RFGJ01000482.1 GCA_003696665.1 Gammaproteobacteria bacterium
AATGGGTGGAAAAACCGTGTTGCTGTATCTGATGACGACTGCCATCGCTGTCTCTGTCGCATTGACCGCAGCCGTCTGGCTGGAACCCGGAAGCCCAGGCCAGTTCGAGGCCACGACCTTCGCGCCTAAAGAAGCTCCGCCACTGACCAGTACTTTTATCAACTTGGTCCCCAAGAATCCAATCGAAGCGATGGCCAGCGGCAATATGTTACAAGTGATCGTTTTTGCCCTACTTTTCGGCATTGCCATTGCCATGACAGGCGAACGTGCCAAACCAGTCAGCCAGCTTTTCGTCGCCGTAAACGAAGTGATTATGCGCTTGGTGACCATTCTGATGCATCTCGCGCCCATTGGCGTCTTCGCACTGATCGGAAAGTTGACCATCAATACGGGGCTCGATGCCTTCGCCAATCTTGGTCGCTATTTTGCACTAGTGCTCATTTTACTGCTGGTGCATGGCATCTTGATTTACGGCACCATGGTACGCATGCTGGGTGGCGTATCGCCATGGATGTTCTTCAAAAAAATGCGGCCTGTTCATCTGTTTGCCTTATCGACCGCAAGCAGTAGCGCGACTTTGCCCGTCACCATGGAAGTCGCCACCCGTCGGCTTGGCATTAAATCGACCACCGCCTCATTTACACTGCCGCTGGGAGCGACCATCAATATGGACGGCACCGCCATCATGCAGGGTGTCGCCACCGTATTCATTGCTCAAATTTACGGCGCTGATCTGCATATGTCGCAATATCTGATGATTATATTGACCGCCACGCTTGCCTCTGTCGGAGCGGCCGGCGTTCCCGGTGTTGGACTGATCACCTTGGCGATGGTGTTGCAACAGGTTAACCTGCCCACAGAAGGCATCGGAATCATCTTGGGCATTGATCGCATTTTGGATATGGTGAGAACCGCGGTCAACGTCACGGGTGATGCGGCCGTCACGCTATTGGTGGCGCGTTCCGAGGGCGACTTTGACGAGCAAGTCTTCTCAGATCCGGATGCGGGTCATCAGTTCGAAACATTGCCTGAAACGTGAGGCTGACCGTCTCACCATCAACGCCACCAACAAGTCGCCATATATTCCATCACGGTGCTGGGGGCGAATTTCGGCAATTGGCCGACCCCAGCTTCGGCATTTGATTTTCCCAACGTGACCGGGGCTTGGGTTAATAATTGCCACTGCGCATTGCAATACGACGTCAAAACCTCATACGGCGTTGAAAACGGCGGCCCAGCATCAGGACCACCATCATGCGTCAATCCAATCCAGACGCTGAGTTTTAGATGGGGCGCCATCACGCGCAACTGCTCAACATAGTCTTGTTGTCGTGATGGCGGCATGGCAATGATCGCAGCGCGATCATAATGGGCGTCACACTCCGAAAAATACTTAGCGGGGATCGTGAAGTAGTCGGCCACGTAGATCTCAAGCCGTTCTCCCCGATACACCGGACCGATCGCACTTTTTTCCACTTTGTAGGGCTGGCGTAGGGTTTCAAACAATCTAATGACCGCCGTTTCCACCAGCTCGATCCCCGCGACCGAAAAGCCACGCGACAAAAACCAGCCCACGTCTGGTGAGGCGCCACATAGCGGTATCAGTACTTTTTGGGCGCTGGCAAATACCTTTGAA
>RFGJ01000483.1 GCA_003696665.1 Gammaproteobacteria bacterium
ACTATCACCGATGTCGACCGGCTGTAGGTCGTCTGCGTTAATCTTGAGCAAGGCGACATCCGTGCCAGCATCAGTGCCAACCACTTTGGCTTTATATTCCCGGCGGTTCCACAGGCGAACGGTTACCGTCTCAGCGTCATCCACAACATGACGGTTGGTGAGAATGTAACCATCCTCACTGATAATGAATCCCGATCCAATGGCGCGCGAAAGCTTCGGTTCATTCGGTATAGGCTGGCCAAACCGCCGTTCAAAAAATTGTTCTATTAAGCTTCGTTGCTGCGAAATTTCCTGCACCACAGATACATTCACGACAGATGGACGAAGCTTTTTCGCCACATCCGAAAAATCCGGCATACTCCGTGCGAGCGTCGATTGGTAACACAAGGTCACAATCAGGCCGATGGCCCAAAAGCTTTGTTTGATTGATCGATTCATCTGGTTCCTCCTATTTAAGAATTCGAACTCCGCGACCCACTCGGCCAGTCACACACCGCATCACCGTGAATATTTGTGTCGATCTCCGGTTGATAGTATTCGCTCCAACGTGACTGGCTAAATCGCCACCGATTAAATGCTAATGCACTGATAAACCCAAGTGCCGCCAGCACCATGCTCCCCAACTCCCCTTCGAATTGCGGCAGAAATTGTCCCATCAGTGCCCCTATCAATGCGGTCAACAATGGAAAAAAATAGACAGCCAATGCAGCCCGGTGAATTCGCTCAATCGGGATGGTCAAGTAAACCATGCGACCAACTGGCAAAGAACGCTGTGTCCGCACCGGCAAGCGGTAGGTCTTCGAACCGAACAATCGAGCGAAAATGCCGCCACCGCACCCTTTACCCGAGGCACACCGGGCGCAACCTGCTTTCGGTAGAGATTCGACCCAAACAAGCCCTGGTTCACTCATGACAACCCTGACCGGTTGTCGTAATCGTAATTGCTCAGCTTTCATGGTTGTGGCGTCGTTTCTCTGATGACTGAATTGGCAATCTTTTCGGCGACGACCTTGGGCACAGCACCAATAATGGTTAAGCGGTACTTTTGGGTCGTTTTTTCAAAAATCAAGTGCTCGCTGTCGAAAGCCTGTCCCAAAACCATCTTCTTACTTTTTGGTGCCTCGTCAATGAACACCGAATAGGCATTCAAACCATCGGTATACAACCAATGCCAAATGGACGCTGGCA
>RFGJ01000484.1 GCA_003696665.1 Gammaproteobacteria bacterium
ACTGGCCTGATAAATAGACATCGAAACGGTGATCACCATGCTGTATGGTGGTGTGGGGGCTTTGCCAGGATGGGGCCCACATTGGCCGTTTGACAACCACCTTGGGCGCAAGTTTAAGTGCAAGTTGAAAGGTGTTTTCTGCATCGTCGTCATGTCCCACCAAGCGCCGCAAGATTTGCATGTCTTTTTTGACCGCGGCGGTTTTGCGATGAGGTGGGGGTGGGTACATAGGATCCAGATAAACTACATCAACCGCTAAGTTCTGCGCTTTTGAGAGGTGGTTGCCTAACCATAACAGCTTGTCGGCGAAACGGGCTCGCCAGTCTGCATTTGCTTGGGCGCGCCTGAGGGCATCCTTGAGCAAAAATGCCACCACAGGTTGCCGTTCGCATAAATATACTCGACACCCCCAACTGGCGATTTGGTAGGCATCACGCGCCAGACCGGCGGTTGCGTCAAGGACAACCGGCCGCTGTCCATGACGCACACCTAGTGCCTTGGCCAGCGGGTGCTTGCCCGCACCCGGGTGGCGAACTTTCCACGCGACCGCGCCGTGCAGAAAGTCAATGTACAGCGGTTTGGGCGCCTTGTCCCAGGTCGCACGAAGTTGCCACCTGCCTGTGTCTGCTGCATGCCATTCAAGCACCAGCGGGGTGTCGATGCCAATGGCGATGCCAAGCTGTTCGGCAAGCTCGGCCAATGCCTCGGGGCCACCCGGATGTTGGTGGATACTTACCCGTTGCATTGAATGATGCCAGTATGCCTAAGCAGTGCGTCAATTTGTGGATCACGCCCACGGAACTGACGGAATAGCGATAGTGGGTCTTCACTTCCCCCTTTAGCAAGTATGGTTTTACGAAACGCCCTTCCTGTTTGGGGGTGAAATAACCCGTTTTCTTCAAACTTTGAGAACGCATCTGCTGACAGCACCTCAGCCCACAGATAGCTGTAGTAGCCGGCCGCATAACCACCAGCAAAGATATGGGAGAAACTGTTTTGGAAACGATTGTACTTGGGAGGCTTGATGACCGCGACTTTGTCACGGACTTCATCTAGTACCGCCTGCGGATCTTTCGGTCGAGACGGGTCGTAGTCGGCGTGCAGGTGAAAATCGAACAAGCCAAACTCTAGCTGCCGAATCATGGCAAGCGCAGCATGGAAGTTTTTGGCGGCGATGATTTTCTCAATGATGGTGTCCGGCAGTGGTTGTCCCGACTCAATATGGCGGCTGACCAGCCGCAAGCCTTCGGCCTGATAACAGAAATTTTCGTGGAATTGGCTCGGCAGCTCCACCGCATCCCAGGGCACGCCCCTTATGCCAGAGACTTCTGGCATGTCCATTTCTGTCAACATATGGTGTAAGCCGTGGCCAAATTCATGAAATAGACACACGACATCATCATGTGTCAACAGGGCTGGTTGACCATTGATCGGGGGATTGAAGTTACAAGTCAGGTAGGCGACAGGAATCTGGGTTGTCCCGTCCGACCATCGTACACGGTTGCGACATTCATCCATCCAAGCCCCATCACGTTTGTGGGGGCGGGCGTAAAGGTCGAGATAAAAACCAGCAATCACTTCACCGTCATCTAAGATTTCATAGACCTCGACGTCTGGATGCCAGACGGCCACATTGTTTTTGCGCCGGAAATTGATGCCATAGAGACGATGACAGATTTCAAATAGCCCATCGAGTACGGCGGGCAATGGGAACCAAGGGCGCAAAGCCTCCTGATCAATGTCATAACGGAGTTGTTTGAGTTTGTTGGAAAAATAGCTGACATCCCACGCCTGCAGATCAGTCACCCCATGTTCTGCGGCAAACGCCTTCAACTCTTCAAGTTCTGATTGCGCCTTTGGTCGTACCTTTGCGACCAGTTCGTAAAGAAAATCAAATACCTGCTGCGTGGATTCTGCCATCTTGCTGGCCAGCGACAGTTCCGCGTAATTGGGAAACCCGAGCAAATTGGCTTTTTCGTGTCTCAGCTTGAGAATTTGCATCAATAATGGTGTGTTGTCGAACTGACCCGCATTCGGTCCCTGATCGGAGGCACGCGTTGTATAGGCGTGATAAAGGGTTTGCCGCAAGTCACGGTTGTCGGCGTAGGTCATCACCGACACATAGATGGGTTGATCCAATGTCACCACATAGCCGTCCAAACCTCGTGATTTGGCCTGTTGGGCGAGTTGGGCCAAGGTGTTTTCCGGCAGTCCGGCCAATAATCGTTTGTCGGTGATGTGGTGATGCCATGCCATCGTCGCATCCAAGACGTTTTGCCCAAATTTTGAACCGAGTTCAGAGAGTTCGCGGGCCAGGGTCTTGAAGCGATTTTTCTGCGCCTCTGGGAGCGAGACCCCCGCCAGACGAAAATCTCGTAGGGCATCTTCGACAATTTTTCGTTGTATTTGATCAAGCGGCTGCTGGTGCAGTGCTTGATAAATGGCGTATAAATGTTTGTTTTGGCCTATTTCTGTGGCGTAATCGGACAGCTTTGGCAGGGCAGCGTTATAGGCGCCTCGCCATGCCTCGCTATCGGCCACGGAGTGCAAATGACTGACCGGGCTCCATGCGTTGTGAAGTCGCTCATCTTCCCGTTTGAATCCTTCCAGATCTAACCATTGAATTTTTTCTGGGGCTTGCGCCATCAGTCGCTGAATCTCCTGACGGCCTCGTGCCAAGCAATGGTCAATGGCTTCGGCCACATGTGATGGGCGAATGGCATCAAAAGGCGGCCATTGTGCGTCCTTTAGGAGTGGATTCGATGTCATTTGTCTCTTCGGGGCTGGTGTTTGAAGTGCGAAAAGTTTAGCATGAGCCAACTGAAAAATGACCAGCGAGACTTCATTGGATGGCAGAGATGACCCGATTTGATTTGCTTGTGGTTGGCGGAGGCTCTGGTGGCATCGCGACGGCGGCGCGTGCGGCCATGCATGGCGCCAAGGTGGCACTGGCCGAACCACGAGAACTCGGGGGGACTTGTGTCAATCGCGGCTGTGTGCCCAAGAAAGCGATGTGGTATGGCGCAGAAATCGCACAGATGATTCGCTGGGCGCCAGACTACGGATTTACTGTCGAACAAAATGGTTTCGATTGGCGTCAATTGAAGGCCGCACGTAATCGGTACATTCAAAACATTCATGGCTTCTACCAGCGTTATTTGGAGGGGCTCAATATCACGCATTTGCGTGGTTATGCCTCATTTATCGGCCCTAAACAAATGCGCGTCGGGGACATAGAAGTTGAAGCTGAGCACATTGTACTGGCACCGGGTGGTCGTCCTGCTCGACCAAAGATTCCTGGCAGTGAACTGGGCATTACCTCGGACGAGTTTTTTGAGCTTGATGAACAACCCGGGAAAGTGCTTGTCGTTGGCTCGGGGTATATTGCGGTCGAATTGGCAGGGGTTTTGAATAGCCTTGGGAGCGAGGTCAGTCTCGCGGTTCGTAAAGAACAAATATTGAGAAGTTTCGATCCGTTGCTTGGCGAAACGCTCATGGCGCAGATGCAACAAGACGGCATTCAAGTGTACACGTTGCACGTGCCGCAATGGGTGAAGCAGGAAAATGGCAAGTTGACCGTGTGTTTTCAAACTGGGCCAGAAAGTTGCGAGCAGTATCAGGGATTCGATACGGTCATTTGGGCCATCGGCCGTGAGCCAGCAACCGGTGACTTGAACTTAGCGGTAACAGGGGTCAAAGTCGATGGACGTGGATACATTCCAGTGGACGACTATCAAAACACCAATGTTCCGGGTATCTACGCCGTGGGTGATGTGACGGGACGTGCTCAGCTGACGCCAGTGGCCATTGCGGCGGGGCGTCGTTTGGCGCGCCGCCTCTTTAATGGCGAGGCGGGGCTGCATTTAGATTATTCGTTGATCCCAACCGTTGTGTTTTCTCACCCGCCGATTGGGACGGTGGGAATGAGTGAACCGGAAGCGGTCGCTCGTTTTGGAGAAAATTCGGTCAAGACCTATACTTCATCATTTACACCGATGCTAAGTGCATTGACGCGACATCCACAGCCAGCGCGTATGAAATTGGTGTGCCGGATTGACCCTGATGCACCGGAAGACACAAGCCGACAGAAAGTGGTTGGTTTGCATGTCATTGGTACCGGTGCCGATGAAATGTTGCAGGGGTTCGCCGTGGCCATTGGAATGGGGGCGACCAAGGCGGACTTTGACAATACGATTGCCATTCATCCGACTGCGGCTGAAGAATTTGTGACGATGAAGTGATATGACTACGAGACCATTCGAGCATTTTGTCCCTGAGATTGGAGAAGGCGTTTACATAGACCCAACGGCACTGGTCATTGGCCAAGTGCGCATCGGACGCGATAGTTCTATTTGGCCCATGGCGATCGTGCGTGGCGATGTGCATGCCATCACCATTGGTGAACGCACCAGTGTTCAGGATGGTTGTGTGTTGCATGTCACTCACGCAGGCCCCTACCATCCAGAGGGACATGACCTGGTGATTGGCAACGATGTCACCATTGGCCATAAGGCGATGTTGCACGGTTGCCAGATTGGCAACGAATGTCTCATTGGCATGGGCAGCGTGGTGATGGATGGCGCGGTGGTCGAGGACCACGTGGTGCTAGGCGCTGGCAGTATTGTGCCGCCGGGACGGACACTGACGTCTGGCCATTTGTGGGTTGGTTCGCCGGCGCGCAAAATTCGGCCTTTGACAGATGAGGAAATGGCCTTTTTCAAATATTCCGCGCGTAACTATGTACACCTAAAGAACCGTTATCTCGCTTCTCAGTAGTCATTGTCTTAGGTTGTGGGCTGCCCCGGAAATTCTGGACAAATTTTAGCCAAATCATTTGCGAATTGAGGCCCGAATTGCGACAATATGCGCCCTCAAAAATCCGGGTCTGCGGAGCAACCATTTTATGCTGTCACGCTTTCAACTCGCTAACGCCATTCGTGCCCTCAGCATGGATGCGGTGGAAAACGCCAAGTCTGGGCATCCAGGGGCTCCAATGGGGATGGCAGATATTGCCGAAGTGCTCTGGCGCGATTTTCTTCGTCATAATCCGAATAACCCTAATTGGGTCAATCGTGATCGGTTCGTGCTCAGCAATGGGCATGGTTCGATGCTTCTGTATGCACTGCTGCATTTGACCGGCTATGCGTTGACCATTGATGATTTGAAAAACTTTAGGCAGTTGCACTCTAAAACACCAGGGCATCCGGAATATGGGTACACGCCTGGCGTAGAAACGACCACAGGGCCGCTCGGTCAAGGATTGGCGAATGCAGTGGGATTTGCCATTGCCGAGAAAGTGCTGGCAGCTCAGTTCAACAAGCCTGGCCATCACATCATTGATCACTACACCTATGTGTTTGCCGGTGACGGTTGTTTGATGGAAGGGATCTCGCATGAGGCCTGTTCATTGGCTGGTACGCTCGGGCTTGGGAAACTGATTGTATTTTACGACGACAACGGTATCTCCATTGATGGTGACGTCGAAGGATGGTTTACCGAGGATGTGCGGCGTCGTTTCACCAGTTATGGCTGGCAGGTCATTGGGCCGATTGACGGGCATGATCCCGAGGCCATCCATGCGGCCATAGTGCAGGCGCGTGAAGAAACAGACCGGCCAACCTTGATTCAGTGCAAAACAGTGATCGGATTTGGCGCGCCAAACAAAGAAGGGACGGAGCGTTGCCATGGTGCGCCATTGGGGGCTGAAGAAATTGCCGCGGCGCGCAATCGCCTCGACTGGCCCTATCCGCCTTTTGAAATTCCCGAGGAAATCTACGCCGCTTGGGATGCCCGAGAGAAAGGCCGGCAATTGGAAGAGGATTGGCAGGCGCAGTATCTGGCTTATCACGAAGCCTATCCGGAAGCGGCGGAAGCGCTCAACCGACGGTTGGCTGGTGAGCTGCCAAAAGAATTTGTCAATAAACTCAATCAATGGATTCGTTCGCTTTCGGAATCCACAGAGGCAATGGCGACGCGCAAAGCATCGCAAAAGGTGCTGTCGTATCTTGTGCCTGAGTTGCCTAGTTTAATAGGCGGATCAGCGGATTTGACTGGTTCCAACCTCACTATGACGCCCGACAGTCGGCCCATCACTAAGGAAGATGCGACAGGCAACTACATTTTCTATGGGGTGCGAGAATTTGCCATGTCCGCCATCATGAATGGTTTGGCGTTGCATGGCGGATTCATTCCTTATGGCGGCACCTTCCTCATGTTTATGGAATATGCGCGCAATGCGGTACGCATGGCCGCGCTTATGAAGCAGCGAACCATCTTTGTGTATACCCACGACTCCATCGGTTTGGGCGAAGACGGACCGACGCATCAGCCGGTGGAGCAATTGACCAGTTTGCGCACCACGCCAAACCTAGAAACATGGCGTCCGGCTGATTTGGTGGAAACCGCCGTGGCTTGGGCAGAAGCGATCAAACGTCGCCAGGGACCCACCGCGCTGGTGCTGTCTCGACAAAGCCTGCCAGCACTTGAGCGTTCGCCTGAACAAGTGGCACAAGTTGAACGGGGTGGTTACATCTTGCGCGATAGTGCCGACACGCCGCAGCTCATCATCCTAGCCACAGGATCGGAAGTGCAATTGGCCTTGTCGGCAGCTGACACCTTGGCGCAAGAAGGGGTCAGCGTACGCGTGGTGGCGATGCCGTGTTGTGAGCGTTTTGATGCACAGCCGCAAGATTATCGTGAGCAGGTGTTACCGCCAAAGGTTCGAGCACGTGTGGCCATTGAGGCGGCGCATCCTGATTATTGGCGTCGTTATGTTGGACTGGATGGCGCCGTGGTTGGCGTCGCTCGCTTTGGCGAGTCGGCGCCAGCGGCTGACTTGTTCGAAGCTTTTGGCCTGACCGCGAGTCATTTGGTGTCGGTGTGTCGGGACGTACTTACGGAATCAAACCCGTCATAACTATCTGGAGAGTATGAGATGACAGTAAAAGTTGCAATTAATGGCTATGGTCGGATTGGCCGAATGGTATTGCGTGCCATCTATGAGCTGGGGCGACAGGATGAAATCAAGGTCGTGGCGATCAACTCATCTCACCCCATTGCCACCAATGTTCACTTGACCAAATATGACACCACGCACGGTCGTTTCAATGCCGAAGTGACCGGAGATGATACGCACATGTATGTGAATGGTGACGCCATTGCCATGCTCGCCGATCGAAATCCGGAGAACTTGCGTTGGGCCGATCACGACGTTGATATCGTTTTGGAGTGCACTGGTAAGTTCAAGGACAGAGAAGGGGCTAGCAAGCACTTTGTTGGTGGGGCTAAGAAAGTACTGATTTCGGCACCGGGCGGCAGTGATATTGATGCCACCGTTGTCTATGGTGTCAACCATGACATCCTGCGGCCGGAGCACCGGATTGTTTCTAACGCTTCGTGCACCACCAACTGCTTGGCTCCCGTGGCGAAAGTGCTGCATCAGCATATTGGCATTGAACAAGGCTTGATGACCACCATTCATGCCTATACCAACGACCAGCGGATCATTGATAATCAGCACAAAGATCTGCGTCGTGCGCGCGCCGCGGCACAATCAATCATTCCGACCAAAACCGGGGCGGCCAAGGCGGTTGGCTTAGTGTTGCCAGAATTGGCAGGACGTCTCGATGGCTTTGCCATGCGGGTGCCGACAATCAATGTTTCGGTGGTGGATCTGACGTTCACAGCCGCACGCGAGACGTCGGTTGAGGAAATCAATGCCATCATGAAAGAAGCGGCCGATGACCATGTGTTGGCCTACAACGATGAGCCACTGGTCTCGACTGACTTCAATCATCACAGCGCGTCGTCCGTGTTTGATGCCACCCAAACCCGTGTCATCGGCAAGCAGGTAAAAGTATTGGCTTGGTATGACAATGAATGGGGATTCAGCTGCCGTATGCTTGATACGGCGTTGGCGATGGCCAAAGCGGGATGATGGCAACGCGGCTACGGCCGCGTTTTCCTTAAGTGTTGTCTAAAAAAGCGCGAGGACTTGCATTGTGAACATGATCAAAATGTCTGATCTGGATTTGCGCAATAAGCGCGTCTTGATTCGTGAAGATCTCAATGTCCCCATTCATAACGGCCAGATCACATCAGACAAGAGAATTCGGGCGGCCCTGCCAACCATTCGCATGGCGCTCGAGCAGGGGGCGAAAGTTTTGGTGATGTCCCATTTGGGACGTCCGGTCGAGGGCGAGTGGTCGGCTGACTATTCACTGGGCCCCGTCGCTGAGCATCTGCAGTCGTTGCTTGGCGTACCGGTCACCTTGGTAAAAGACTATCTCAATGGCATCCAAGACCAGCCAGAAGGTGTTTTACTGCTTGAAAATGTGCGAATGAATGTGGGCGAGAAGAAAAACGATCCAGAGCTTGCCAAGCAATACGCCGCGTTGTGCGACGTGTTTGTCATGGATGCTTTTGGAACCGCACATCGTGCCCAAGCCTCAACCTATGGTGTGGCGCAATTTGCGCCGGTGGCTTGTGCCGGCCCCCTGTTGGTGGCCGAGCTAGAGGCCCTTGGCAAGGCATTGGAATCGCCAAAACGGCCTTTGGTGGCCATTGTCGGTGGATCCAAGGTGTCAACCAAACTGACGGTGCTGGAACAATTGCTCAATAAGGTCGATCAGTTAATTATTGGCGGTGGTATTGCCAATACCTTCATTGCTGCGACCGGACTGGACGTTGGAAAGTCACTGGTTGAGCCAGATTTGATTCCGACCGCCCAAGCATTGATGGCCAAAGCCAAAGAAAAAGGGGCAGAGATCCCGCTGCCTGTCGATGTGGTGGTCGGTAAACAACTGGATGCGAACGAACCGGCGGTCATTAAGCCCGTTGCTGAACTGGCAGCAGATGATATGATTCTGGACATTGGCCCGGAAACCGCCCGTCGGTTGGCTGAGGTACTGATGCAGGCCGGCACCATCATTTGGAATGGTCCGGTGGGGGTGTTCGAGTTGCCTCAATTTGCTGATGGGACGCGTGCGCTTGCCAAGGCGATTGCTGAGTCCCATGCATTCAGCGTGGCGGGAGGCGGCGATACCCTGGCCGCGATTGATCAGTTTGAGGTGGCGGAGCACATCAGCTACATCTCTACCGGCGGCGGCGCGTTCTTGGAATTTGTTGAAGGTAAGACGTTGCCAGCCGTTGAGATTCTGCAACAGCGTGCCAACGAAACCAATTAACGTAAGGAGAGAACAAGATGGCATTGATTACATTGCGGCAATTACTGGATCACGCCGCCGAGCATGGCTACGGCATTCCGGCATTTAATGTGAACAACCTGGAGCAAATGCGGGCAGTGATGATGGCAGCCGATGCCACAGACAGCCCGGTGATCATTCAGGCATCTGCAGGGGCACGCAAATATGCCGGCCCTAACTTCTTGCGCCACTTGATTTTGGCAGCGATGGAAGAATGGCCGCACATTCCTATCTGTATGCATCAAGACCACGGGGCTTCGCCCGCCGTTTGTGCCCGTTCCATTCAGCTTGGTTTTAGCTCAGTGATGATGGACGGCTCTTTGCTGGAAGACATGAAAACGCCGTCTGATTTTGAATACAACGTCAGAGTCACTCGCCAAGTCGTCGAAATGGCGCATGCCTGTGGCGTGTCAGTTGAAGGTGAGCTCGGTTGCCTTGGCTCGCTGGAAACCGGCATGGCTGGCGAGGAAGACGGGTCTGGCGCAGAAGGCAAATTGGATCATAGTCAACTGTTGACGGATCCGGACGAAGCCGCGGAATTCGTGAAGTTGACGCAGGTGGATGCACTGGCGATCGCTATTGGCACAAGCCACGGCGCCTACAAATTCACGCGTCCACCGACAGGTGACATTCTGGCGATCGATCGCATCAAGGAAATCCACGCGCGCATTCCGGATACGCACTTGGTGATGCATGGTTCGTCTTCGGTGCCGCAAGATTGGCTGGCCATTATCAATGAATATGGCGGTGACATGGGGCAAACCTACGGGGTTCCGGTCGAGGAGATCCAGGAAGGCATCAAACACGGTGTCAGAAAAGTCAATATCGACACGGATCTTCGAATGGCATCGACCGGGGCGATCCGTAAATTCTTGCATGAAAATAAGTCCGAATTTGACCCGCGCAAGTATCTAAAGGTCGCCATGCAAGCGATGAGTGACATCTGTCGGGCTCGCTACGAAGCCTTCGGTGCGGCAGGACAGGCCAGCAAAATCAAGCCGATTGGCATGGAGGCAATGGC
>RFGJ01000485.1 GCA_003696665.1 Gammaproteobacteria bacterium
CGGCTTCGCCGCGGTGAGGCGGCGGCAAAATTGGCAACCAGGGCACAGGTTCGCCGTGGTGAGACCGCTAACACGCCGCACCGCTGAAACTCACGTTGGGCGTGTGCAGGGGCTTTTGTACGGCACGTTGACAGGATGAAACGTTTGCGCCGAGTGGGCGCGTCCCCGGCGAAGGCATAAAGCCTGTGCCCGCCGTGCGGGTTTGCCTGGGGCGGGGTGTCCGGGCTGCGGGGTGTCTCGTCCGTGGCCGTGTGCCCGGTTGTGCGCGCCCGCTGTACGGGGATGGCGTCTCGCCCGCGGCGCGGGTTTGCCCGCCTGCGTCGTAGCGAGTGAAGGTTGTTCTGCCCGCCGTTGTTTCGTTGGTGTTGGCGGGTGTCCCCGGTCGGGGTTGCGTGCCAGCAGGTGGGGGCGGGCTTCTCGCAGGGTATTCCCGCGCCGTGCGCCTGGAGTGGGGTGTCGCCCGCCGTGGCGCGTGGTGCGGTTCCGGTCGCAGGGCTGCGGTGGTGGGTTTTGGCCGTGGCTACGGGCTGGCAGGTGTCCATCCGTGCCGTGGTTGCTCTCTGGGGCGCGCCGTTTGCCCGCCGTGGTCTTGTGGGCGCGGCGTCCGGTGGGGCATTCGGAGGGGCGTAGGGTTGGTCGGCACGCCCAACAATGCGTGCAGCGGACAGCGGCTACGCCGCCCGCGAATCGGGGCGCGAATTGCAAAATTTCATGCTACAATGGCAATAGTGGTTTTGCAGACGACGCCGCTGCCGCTAACGCTCACGTTGGGCGCTATCCGCAGGGTGAGGTCTTTCCGATGGACTACATTAAACTGATACAACAGGGCGAAAGCGAAACTGTTGAATTCAAGAAGGAGTTCCCTTCAAGTGCTAGTGACATTGCCAAAGAAGTTGCCGCCTTTGCGAATAACAAAGGCGGATTGCTTTTCATAGGGGTTGGCGACCAGGGAAATATTGTTGGCATAGAACAGCCGGATAAAGTTATTCAACGGATTGTTGGTGTTGTTCGTCAATGCGATCCACCCTTGCAACCTCAGATCAAGATAGAATATTTTGAAAGTAAGTCAATTGTAGTAGTTCAAGTATCAAAGCATAACGTGCCTGTTGCGGTGGATGGCAAATTCTATATTCGGGTTGGCACAAGTGCAGTAGCTGCCACTTCAAGAGACTTGACTAAATTGCTTGTTCGGAATTTGTTGGATCAAATTAATGTTCTCGATATACTCGACGAGCCTTTCGCTGGTTTCTCACCTGAAAACTTGGCAATCGCCTCATCTTCTTCGAACGAAGGGAGCGGTCATAGAGAAGAAGATGCTGAAGCCGAAAGGGTAAAACTGTATGAGAATTTTCAGGGAGTGTTTCTAGTGCATAGGTGGCGACCGTCAACATTGCCAGGGCAAAAGGCTGATATTGTAATTAGTCTTGTACAACACAACCAAGGTCCGCTAACCGCAAGACAGGTTGCGAGCGTGGATTACTTCCTTGGCCCGAAGTTCCCTGGTAGCTCGTATCACAAGGACAATTACGAAGACGATTTTGCTTTACGGGTGTCGGCATATGCTCCGATGTTATGTTTGGCAAAAGTAAACTTGTTGAGCGGAGAAGTAATAACTTTGTATAGATACTGTGACTTTCCTGCTGATTTATAGCGCCCAACACGCGCTTGCACCTGACGCCGCTCCGCTGCGCTTCGCGGCGCAGGTGAAGCGCAGGCCGTTGGGCGTGTGCAGGGGCTTTTTGTACGGCACATTGACAGGATGAAACGTTTGCGCCGGTTGGGTGCGTCCCCGGCGAA
>RFGJ01000486.1 GCA_003696665.1 Gammaproteobacteria bacterium
TGCGATCGTTTATTTTCAGGTATGCGGTTTGTTTGTCCACATTGATGGCAAACGAGATGTATCATAGTGATTCCTAATGTGATTCGAACGTGCTTTATTAGTGGGTGCTAATATTGAGTTTTCAAGATCATTATTCAAATCCCCCCGACTTCGCGTTCACCCATTCTGAATGGCATTGGAGTGATGATTATGGCGTCACAGACAATATCGATAACGCCACATGGGTAATCGATTGCACCAGCACCCACATTTTCTTGCCGAATCAGGGGCGCACCGTTGAAGTTGCCGCGCCCCCAACGCATCTTGTTTGGCTGAGTCGCCGGCAAGGCATCGCAGCCCGCCTATGGGCAGCGCCTTTCATCAACGCAGCGGGTGTGTGGCGGCCACTGCGCGCCTGTCTCGGCATGGATGATTGGAAGCTCACTTGGTATTCACGCGGTGTGCTCATCGCCCACTGGTTGCAACACCATCGCTTTTGCGCTGCCTGCGGCTCACAATTGGTGCCCGATAGCGGTTTGGCGCAAAAATGTAGTCAAGACAACTGCGCACGCACTTTCTTCCCGCGCATTGATCCAGCCATCATTACCACAATCACCAATGCACGCGGCGAATTGCTGCTCGCGCGCCAAGCGCACTGGCCAGCCAATCGATTCTCTGTGATTGCTGGCTTTGTCATGCCGGGCGAAACCGTGGAACAGAGTGTGAAACGCGAGGTGATGGAGGAAACCGGCTTGACGATACACAGTTGTCGCTATGTGGCATCACAACCATGGCCTTTTCCGTCTTCCCTTATGCTGGCCTTTGATGCCTACACGCAAGAAATCGATATCCATCCAAACGATCAAGAACTCGAAACCATCGCTTGGTTTTCCGCGCCCGTCCTAATGAAAAAAATCCAAAGCGGGGAACTCATCGTAGGCGGACAAGGCTCAATCAGTCGATTTTTGATCCATCGTTGGCTTGAGCAGCATTTGGCTCAGCATACTCGGGCCAATAGCGACGAATGATTTCACCATCGCGCGCAAAACCATAACAACTATTGGGTAGACTCGGATGCAGTCGCATACGGGCTTCTTCTGGGGAATCCGGCTGCATATTGCGATAGGGATAAATGGTCTGAATCGCAACCGTCGCCATCACCGATAACATTTCTGTCAGATGGGTACAGCCGAATTTGCCGCCAAATTTCGCCCTGACCATTTTGTTCCAACCCGGCCCAATACGCATCCCGACCAAACCACGGTAATGTTCGGCCGCCTGCGGGCAAATATGAAATGGTGCGGCTTCTGTTTGTGCCTGTGCGTCATGTATTTTCAGGGTGTCGTCTAACGTGATGCGTAGCCACATCAAATGAATCGGCGTGCCCGCCTTGATCTCGCCCTTGGCAACACTCACCAGGTCATGCGTTTTGGTGTCACACAACTTGGCCTCAATGTCCCAAAGACCATCGGATCGCAAATAACCTCGACA
>RFGJ01000487.1 GCA_003696665.1 Gammaproteobacteria bacterium
CTCAACGCGCTCACCCTTCAACTCTCATTTGTCGCAGCCGCATTGGCGACCATCTATCCGTTTATGAAACGCTATACCCATTGGCCGCAAGTTGTATTGGGGCTCGCATTCGGAATGGGTATCCCGATGAGCTTTGCTGCGGAGCAAAACGCATTGCCACCTGTTGCGTGGGTCCTTTACATCACCAATTTGCTATGGACCGTTGCCTACGACACCGAATATGCCATGGTTGATCGCAAAGACGACCTGAAAGCGGGCATCAAGTCCACTGCCATTTTGTTTGGTGAGGCCGATCGCTTTATCATCGGCATCTTGCAGGCCATGACTTTACTTGGCCTGGGCTTGACAGGGCTGCGAGCCGATTTATCCTGGCCCTATTTTGTCGCCCTGCTGATTGTGGCCGGACTTTTTGCCTACCAGCAATACTTGATCCATCGAAGAAAACCGGAAAAATGCTTTCAAGCATTTTTAAACAATAATTGGGTTGGGCTGACCTTCTTTATTGGTACGCTTCTGGGGTACTGGGTGCAATGATATGAGCACGTTCTGGCAAGAGTTTCTGCTGGTCGCAGGGTTGCATGCATTGGCGGTCGCCAGTCCGGGACCAGATTTTGCTGTGGTTGTTCGGCAAAGCGTCAATCATGGCCAGCGTATTGGCATCATCACAGCGTCAGGCGTCGGCACCGGGATATTATTGCACGTGACCTATTGCGTGCTTGGCATTGCCGTATTGTTGAGAAGCTCGGATGTCCTGTTCAATCTCATGAAATATGCGGCGGCAGGCTATCTCGGCTGGCTGGGCTACAAGGCGCTGCGCGCCAAACCCCTCGATCCCGAAAAGCTTTCATCCCCGGCAATTAACACATCCGCGCATCATGCATTTCGTATTGGATTTCTCACCAACGGCCTAAATCCGAAAGCAACGCTATTTTTTCTGTCCCTGTTTACCCTCGTCATACAACCGAGCACTCCGTTCTGGGCACAAACCGTCTATGGCCTGTACATGGCAGTCGCGACCGCCATCTGGTTCTCATTGGTGGCGATTTTCTTTGGTCATCAGCACATTCGCCACCAATTTCTCAGACTCGGTCACTGGTTCGATCGCATCATGGGCGTTGCCCTCATTGTGCTTGCCATCCAAATTGGCCTAACCAGCTTTATGCACTAGCTTCCGTTTGGCCAGTCAGCTTCTAACACCACACGAAAGCGTGCCTTGCCTGTCGCCAAATGCGCAAGCGCAGCATTTGCCTGTGACATGGGGAAACGTTCGATTTGCGGACGAATATTATGACGTACCGCAAACTCCATCATCATCCGCATCAGCGCCGGACTACCAACTGGCGAGCCCGAAATCTTCCTCTGGCGGTCAAGAAGACTAGCAGGAGGTAGCATCAGGGGTTCCTTCACCACGCCGACAAAATGTAATCGGCCATGTGGCGCCAACAAATCAAGCATGGCCGACCAATCAAGCGCATGATTCGTGGTCACAAGAATCATGTGCAGTCGACGGCGCCAAGGACTCCATTGCGAGGTGTCTCGCGATGAAATGACATGATGCGCTCCCAACTCGCGCGCCAATGCGGCTTTGTCGGATGAGGACGTCATGGCCACCACCTCGCACCCCCATTTCGATGCAAATTGGATGGCCAAATGCCCCAAGCCGCCGATACCAACAACGGCAATACGGTCGATAGGGCGCACTCCTTCCGTCAACAACGGACTAAACACCGTGAGTCCGCCACACATGAGCGGCCCAGCATAGATTGCGGCCAACTCATCTGGCAAAGGGCAGACGGCAGCGGCCTGAGCCCGAACCCGTTCGGCAAACCCGCCATGATGGCCAACAATTGTCGGCATTGATTCTGAGCACAGATGCGGTTCACCGGACAAACAGTCTATGCAACCTTGGCAATAGCCTCGGTGCCACCCCAGACCCACACGTTGTCCAACGCGCACATGGCGCACATTGCGACCAGCAGCCACCACTGTGCCCGCAATTTCGTGGCCGGGAACCAATGGATACTGACTGATTCCCCACTCGTTGTTCAGCATTGACAAATCGCTATGACAAATACCGCACGCCTCTACTCGAATGTCGACCTCATCCTCGCCAAGCGACCCCAACTCATATTCGAATGGTACCAAGGGTTGTTCAGGACCTTCTGCTGCCCAAGCACGAACTTTCATAGCATTCTCCCCTGAATTGACGCAGACCGGATGCCATCATGATGCTAAAATAATGCGCATGTCGCAAATGCAACCGAACTATTGTCTCTATGAAAAAAATTCTCATTGTTGGTGGTGGTGGCCGAGAACATGCACTGGCCTGGAAAGCTGCGCAGAATCCGGGGATTGAAACAGTGTATGTCGCACCTGGCAATGCAGGCACGGCAGCGGAACCCAAGCTAAAAAATGTTGCTATCAGTGCAGAAGACATCGAACAGCTGGCGGCATTCGCTGAGACCAATCAGGTTGATCTCACCATTGTCGGGCCGGAGGCCCCGCTCGTCAAAGGCATTGTCGACCTTTTCCGCGCGCGTGGCCTGCGTTGTTTTGGGCCAACAAAAGCCGCAGCGCAACTGGAAGGTTCCAAGGCGTTTGCCAAAGATTTCCTTGCCCGCCACCAAATCCCCACAGCGCGTTATGGTAATTTCACAGATGCAGAGGCTGCCAAAGCGTTCGTTCGCGAAATGGGCACACCGATCGTCGTCAAAGCCGACGGGCTGGCAGCCGGAAAAGGCGTGATTATCGCGCATACCGAGGCAGAAGCTTTTGCGGCGATTGACGATATGCTGGCGGGTAATCGATTTGGCGATGCTGGGCACCGGGTTGTTGTGGAAGAATTCCTGACCGGGGAAGAAGCCAGTTTCATTGTCATCACGGACGGGAAACACATCATTCCTTTCGCCTCAAGTCAAGATCATAAGGCCAGAGACAATGGGGATGTTGGGCCCAATACCGGCGGTATGGGTGCCTATTCACCAGCCCCCGTGGTCACCCCAGCGGTTCATGCTCGCATTATGGATGAAGTGATACGTCCAACAGTGGAAGGTATGGCCGAAGAAGGTCACGTTTATCAAGGGTTTCTCTATGCCGGGTTGATGATCACGGAAGACGGGACGCCCAAAGTACTTGAGTTCAACTGTCGCTTTGGTGACCCTGAAACTCAACCCATTATGATGCGGCTTCGTTCAGACCTTGTTGAATTGTGCGATGCCGCCGAACGTGGCGTGCTCAACGATATTGATATTGAGTTTGACAGCCGTGCGGCTTTAGGCGTGGTCATGGCCGCGGGCGGATACCCCAGTGCTTACCGTAAAGGTGACGTGATTGAGGGCCTGGAGAACGTTGCACCGGATGTCAAAGTATTTCATGCCGGAACAAAGCTTGATGGTGAGCACGTACTTACCAATGGCGGACGGGTGCTCTGTGTGACGGCACTCGGTGAATCCGTCGCCGAAGCGCAAAGCAAGGCCTACGAGAACGTGAAGAAGATTTCATGGCCTGACGTGTATTATCGGACCGACATCGGCCACCGCGCCATAAAACGGGAGTCTCGATAGCCATGACGCGTACCAGCCGCAAAGGATGGTGGCTGGGGCTTGCGCCCGTCATTGTTGTTCTGCTTTCTTATCTTTCTGCCCCCCTGTGGCTACCGATTCTGTTAAGCACTCAGCTCCCACAAGGCCTCTCGCTGGTATCGCTACGCCTGTCACATCCAACACTATCGGGATGGCACATCCAACACCTTGAGCTATCGTCACATGACTTTGGTTTGACGCTTCATGATGTTTACCTCACTTGGGAGGCCAAGCCTGAATTTGTCATAAAACGTCTCGCGTTGTTCGTGCGCGCCCCAGCAGTTCCAGCAAGCACGTCAGAATCACAGCCTCAACCGATTCACTGGCCTACCACGCTGCCCTGGTGGCCGGAAGGGCGTATTAAAGATTTCCAGGTGACCACTGCCTTTGGCCAATGGCAAGGCACGACAGATGTCCACGCTCAAAAAATTCAACTCTCCGGGTGCTGGCGAATGCCAAGTCAGCAACACTGCGGCCGTGTCCAAGTACTTCTCAATGAAGCCAGAAATCGGGCAAGCCTAAGTTGGGCATTCCATCAGCTTTCTCACGGGCACGCACAGCTATCACTCGGAAAAATACCGCGCCTCAATCTAAGTGCGCATCTATCCACAATCATTGATCACGTACCCGTTCACGCAGACGCTGGATTGACAGCCATTATCGAATCAAAGATGTCGCAGTCACGCGCCTATGGCCATTTTTCTGTCAATCACGGCGAATTCCAGACCACTATCGGACGTTCGGCATCGAATGAGATACATGGAACGTTTATGTTGCAATGGCCCGACTGGCATCTGGCGATTCAACCTTCGCAACCATTTGTCTTTCATTCCAATGAACATGGGCCCATTAAACTCACCATGCCTGACCTCTGGGTCGATGGGCAAAAAGAGGGTTTTGTGCTAGCGCCCGAGCGCCCGTGGAAAATCTCAACCCAACTCGCGCAAACAGAGATCGACTGGCCGCAATCATTGACATGCAGCGCCAAGCTTAGGTGCCTTTCACGTATGAGGATCACCGCTTTGGGCTCGCTGGATAATTTGTTGCCTGCGCAACAGGCTCGGGGTGAATGGCAAGCGCATGCTGATGTCCAAACCACCCTTTCACCGACAGGTATCAATGTCCAGATACGGACGCCAATTGTGTCGCTCAAAGACGGTTCTTTTGGTCCATACTTGTCCATTCCATCACTCAAACTCACTCTAGAAGATTCTCAACTGACGTGGGTGCCCAACGCCGATATTGTCCTACCACCGGTACACTACACAGCCGAAGGCAATATCGCCATCCTCGATAAATCCACGCAGTTGACAGCACGAGGGAAAATCACACAGGCAAATCACATACTTAACGGCCAATTGGCAATGGGCTCAGAAGCACTCCTGTGGCGGCTTGACACGAAACTTTCGGACTTCTCCACCGATATTACACTCAAGGGTGAGCATTTAACGATTCCTCGCTGGTGGCCGACAATTGATTCCAATCTGATGTGGGATGCGGGCACAATGGACGTTCAATGGTCGGCACACATCGAACCCAAGAAGCTGCCAGAATCAAGTTCGCAACACGCCTGGTTGGCCTGGTTCAGCAGGGCGACCAAAGCCAAAAGCCATGTGACAATCAGCGAATTTTATGGGCGTTTCAAGAAAATGGGCTGGCAAAATGTTTTTGCCAAAATGGAGCTTGATGAACAGCGCAAATGGGATCTCGCACTATCTGCTGCCAACATGCAAGCGGCAGCGGGCTATGCCATCGCTAAACTGCAATGGCAAGGACAACTTGATGACACCGGCCAACTCTACGCGGGCCCCATACAAGGGACACTCTTTCAAGGGCAATTGGCCAGTCGCCCATTCGCCGTCGATCTATTTAAACCAATCGACAAGTGGCACCTTGCCAATCAAGTTGTCATCAAAGATGTGTCGCTTGAGGCGCTCTCTTCTTCACTCAAACTCAACGGCTTGAAAGCCAAAGGCGTGGTCGACCTTACGGCGCCGTTTCGCTGGGCGCATGGTAAATTCTCGATCCAAAATGGCCAAATCAACGGGAAAGGCCCGGGCATCATTCAGTATCGAAAAGGTTTGTCGAGCACGAATATCGCGTTCGCGGCGCTCGAAAACTTTCACTATAGCAGCCTATCTGGACAGCTTAGTTACGAACCAAACGGTCATTATCAAATCAAGTTGAGAATCGTTGGTACCAATCCTGACATGCCAAATCTTGGTGGGGTCCCCATCGCGTTCAACCCCACCATCCAAGGTCAGTTGCCATCAATGTTCTGGTCAGTTTTTGTGACTGGTGATTTTGAGCAAGATATATTAAAAGGGATGCACATTGGGAAATGATTCATGCAGCATTCAGCCAAACGCACTATGCTTGTCTACTACAGGATGAAATCAGGAGAAGCGATCATGAAACGTTGTCTTGCGTTGGGCGCTTTACTCGTCGGCTTGGCTGGTTGTAATCCGACCATCCGCATTGAAGCGCCGGATAAACCCATAGAAATCAATGCCACCATTACCATTGATCATAAAATCGAAGTTGCCGTCAAAAAAGAGCTCGATCAAGTACTGACGGAAGACAGCGGGCTATTCTAACCTACGGAGTGACACACCAATGAACACAAAAGTACTCCTATCCATTCTACTCAGCGCTTTCTTGGCATTGGCCACCAATGTTATCGCCGCCGACATCAAGTCAGCAAAAGCGGCTGGTTATATCGGCGAACAACTGGACGGCTATATTGGCCTTGTTGACCCCAAAGCGCCAGACGACGTCAAAGCACTTGTCAAAGACGTCAATCAAAAGCGTCGCGCGATTTACCAAAAACTGGCACAAAAGCAAAATCTGCCACTTGCTGAAATCGAAAAAGTCGCAGGCAAGCGAAATATCGAACGCACACCACCGGGGCAATATGTTCAAAGTCCGAATGGAAATTGGGTGAGAAAAAAGTAACGCCTAACGTCGAGTAAGCCGGCCGCTCGCCGGCTCCCCATCTACCGCTTGAACATCACGCCAATACCAATCCGCGTATACGACTGGTCATAATCAATCAGACTTTCTCCGTAGCCACTCCATAACTGCACGACCCAAAAAAGTCGTCGGCTCCCGGTTGGCCAACTATAGTTCAGTTCAACGCCACGTCTTCCACGACGCGCGTTAAAACGAACTTGCCCGCTCAACATATGCAAATTTGACCACTGGTAACGAAACGAGAGCTCCGAATGCCCGTAATAATCTTCTATACCTGGGTTTTCATCTCCTAGCGGATCGCCGGGAAAACGAGCCGGCTCTTCGGGCAATCGATACCAAACTTTCCATTCAATTCTGTAATTATCTCTTTCGTAGTAAGGCTTAAAATAGATCCTGTCCCAACTGCGCGAGGCAATGCCGACTTGACCATTCGACTCATGTTCAATGCCTGCATAAAATCCCCAATGCCCAAAATCCCGACGTTTGGCATCATGCCAATAAAAAATTTCGGGATTGTAATTAGATTCACGAAAAGGCCTCGAGGCGTTTTGATCGTACATCTTCCAAAACGCCTTGTAAGTAAAAGCAACATACAACGGCCAGTCCTGGATTTGCTGCTTGGCAGAGAACTGCATCTTAAATTCGGCATCCGTATGCCCCTTATCGCGACTGCTGCGTGTGTACGGAAGCACATAATTGGCCTTGTGCAGCGTGAGGCCACTGCCTTCAACCGCCAGCTCTGTTTCCGCCCCACTTATCTGGCCAGAGCTGGCCAAACAGAACATGACACCGATGATAATCCGTATCAGTCGCATGGCGCAGTGGCCTTCACCGAAGGAAGTTGAGACAGTGGCCTGCGCCAGCAAGAAATGTTCGGTATTTCCACGGAAAACTCGGGGTGCCGGAAATCAAGGTAATCGAGCGCACACAACAGGGCAATAGACTCAATGGCCGGAAATTCTGGCCATGGCTTTACGCCCATCTCGGATTCGATATGTGACAAAGTCCTTTGCAACGCTGCACGATATCGATTCTGCCAAAATGCTGACTGTTGCGACTCCGGACGCATCTTGTCTTGTCGCCATGCCACGGCGACATCCAGCATACCAACTGCAAGCGCGCGTCTTTGCCTTGCAGGCCAATCTACCATTACATCTTCGGTGGCCCTCGACAATGCCCACAGATAGTCGCAGATCAAGCCGCTGTCACACAACGCCTGATGCTCGCTGACCAATACGGGTACTTTTCCAAGCGGATTGGCAGACAATAGCTCGGGCGGATTATCAAATGGGTGCATGGGCAGCAGTGTCACAGCGTCCTGAAGACCAAGCTCAATGACCAAAATTCGCGTCATCCGCGCATAAGGCGAAGCGTTGGAATAAAATAATCGCATGGCTATGACAAAATATTGACAATTTGCGCTAAATTGTTCTGTCCGTTTTCCATCGCTAATTTCACGGCAACATCATCAAGCTGCAATGACTCCCATGCCCCCGGTTTAATCTCGCGCACAATGCGGCCGCTTTCGCCAAGCAAATGATCAGCGACCGAATAACTGGCCACGTGGAGCGCCCAGCATGCGGGCCTGTAGGTGTCTTCAGCGCGCTCTGGTTTATGTTGCCATCGCACACTTTGCGACAACGTCTCTGGCAATTGCCACTCTCGCAATAAATGATATCCACACTCTGCAAGGGTGAACCCCAAGACGTTTTCTTCGTGCTCCCACGGCAACGTTGATGCGTCACACTGATCAAGTTGTGATAAGACTTCTCCCCATTGTTCCGCGACAACAAGATATCCGATGCGGTGCAACAGTCCCGCCACAAACACAGCCTCGGTTTGCCGAAAACCGGCCTGCTCTGCCAAGTTTCTTGCCACCAAGCCACTCAGCACGCTCTGTTGCCAAAAGCCCTTAAGATTGAGCTGCGCAAGGCGCTCCGTTTGCATGGTTCCGACCACCACCGTTGCCAATGCTAAATTATAAATTTCGCTGGTCCCAACCAGTGTCACAGCCGCTGACACGGTGTCAATTTTGGCGGGAAACGAATAAAAACTGCTGTTCGCAAGTCGCAGTAGCCGAGCCGTTAAGGCGGGGTCATGACTGATTAACTCAGCGATGTCTTGAACAGTGCTCGTATCGCTGTAAATCATTTCTTGCAGTTTAAACACAATGTCCGGAAGCGTGAAAAGCCTTCCCGCCTGTTCCGCCAACATTTCTGCAGATGGTCTGTTATCCATGTTCATTCCTTAACATATTATGTCTTCCGCATTTCTTATTGTAGCCAAATAATTGCCTCTCGACGAAATGTCTGCCGACGTTTTGCCTCGCCGTAAACCATGCTAACATCTTCTCCGCAAATGGGGAGATCATTATGCGACAACTTTCAAGGCTAGATGAAATCTGTCTCAACGTTGATACAGCCATTCGTACCTTGTTTGGGCGGCCCAAAGATACGGGACGTCCACGGCCGGATGACAATATTGATCCAAGTGTTGATGCAGCACTGAGCGATCAAGAAAAAGCGCTGGCAGCAGCCTTGATGCGCGTCGATCATTGCGGAGAGGTCTGTGCGCAGGGTTTGTATCAAGGCCAAGCACTCACGGCACGTCTTGATGAGGTCAAGTCCGCCATGCAACAAGCCGCCAATGAAGAAAATGATCATCTTCGTTGGTGCCGTGACCGCGTCAAGGAACTTGGCAGTCACACCAGCTATCTGGACCCACTATTTTATCTTGGCAGCCTTGCTATTGGTGCAACAGCGGGTCTGGTCGGCGACAAATGGAGCCTTGGCTTCGTAGCAGAAACAGAAAA